>JBJKQC010000380.1:0-14589 GCA_046705745.1 Dehalococcoidia bacterium | reverse complement strand
CATCGTGGAGGCCTTCTGCCGGGCCAACAACGACCTCATCTACAAGAGCGTCAAGCTGTACCCGGACCGGTACCAGGGCGTCGCTGGGCTTCCGCAAATCTACGGCGAGCCCATCGATGTGGTCTTCGAGGAGATGGACCGCTGCATCAATGACCTGGGCTTCATCGGCATCATGATCAACCCGGACCCCTCCGAGGGGATGACCAACGACGTGCCGCCGCTGGGAGATAAGTACTGGTATCCGCTGTACGAGCGGATGGTGAAATACGATGTGCCGGCCATCATCCACTCGGCGTCCTGCAAGAACGTCCGCGAGTCCTACACCGGCCACTTCATCACCGAGGAGAGCATTGGGACCATCTCTCTGTGCGACTCCACGGTCTTCGATGACTTCCCCAGCCTGAAGATCATCATGTGCCATGGCGGCGGCTCGGTCCCGTACCAGATCGGGCGCTGGCGTGCTCTTCGCTGGCGGCGGGGCGCCGATGTGAAGCCCTTCGACGAGAGCCTGCGCCAGCTCTACTTCGACTCGGTCCTCTACAACAAGGAGGGCCTGGAACTGCTGTTCAAGATCGTGGGCACCGACCGCTGCATGTTTGGCACGGAGAGGCCGGGCACGGGCTCGTCCAAAGACCCCGCGACGGGACGATGGCTGGACGACCTAAAGCCCGTCGTGGACTCCATCGAATGGCTCACCGACGAGGACCGCGCCAACGTCTACGAAAAGGTCGCCCGCAAGGTCTACCCGCGGTTCAAGGGCTGATGCGGAAATCGCAGGCCCACGAGGAGGGCCGCCGGCCCCTAGGCGTCTTGAGAGTCCCTTCCCCCTCAGGGGGAAGGTTAGGATGGGGGAAAGGCGCTGACCAGGCGGGGCATGCGCTTGTCCCCCTCACCCTGGCCCTCTCCCTCAGAGAAAGGGGATTAGGAGACACCCTCGGCCGGCGCCTTTGTCTTGGCTATGAGCGAGCTGCGTCCTGGGGTGAGCGGGCCCTCAGCGCTCCCATGGCCGTGCTCGTCTTCCTCTGATAGCTCACGAGCACGGGCGTCGATCTCCTCATGGCTGACGAATCCCTGCTCCACCATCAGCCGCTCCAGTGATGCCAGCCAGCGCTCGTAGTAGGTAGAGTCCGCGCCCGTGGCCTCCGCCTTGGCGATCTCCTCCGCCAGCCGACGCTGGAACTCCTTCCAGGGGTACAGGCCGCTTTCGTTCATGGTCACAGCCATGCCGAAGGCGCGGCTCTCCCAGGGCGCCTCGAAGACGAGCTCACCGTTGCTGCGTGGCATCGCTGCCTCGCCCGTCATGTTGCTGATTTGCCGGTCCGCGCGCTGTTCCATAGTCGTCCTCAGCTACTGTAGGCCGGCGACTTCGCATGGGCTACGCCAATCATCGAATCACGCGTCACCAGCGGGACGAGCTGCTCCTCGGTCCAGCCGTCGGTGCCCGGCGGCTGTTGCGGCAGCACCATGTAGCGGACCTCAGAGGTACTGTCCCACACCCGGACCTCCACGGAATCGTCCAGCGCCAGGCCAAACTCGCGGAGCACCGCCCGCGGCTCGATGACCGTCCGCGATCGGTACGCCTCGGACTTGTACCATGTGGGCGGCAGGCCCAGGACCGGCCACGGATAGCAGGAGCAGAGTGTGCATACGACAACGTTGTGGACGGAGGGCGTGTTTTCGATCACCACGATTTCCGCGCCCTGGGCGCCGAAGAACCCAAGCTCAGCGATGGCCTCCGTGCCGTTTTCCAGCAGACGCCGCTTGTAGCCCGGGTCGGCCCAGGCACGCGCCACGACCTTGGCGCCGTTCAGCGGCCCGATGTCTTGCTCGTAGATGCGCACGACCTCGTCCACGGCGTTGCTGGCGATCAGCCCCTTTTCCACCAGGAGCGATTCCAGCGCCTTCGTCCGCAGGGCCGCCCAGGCCTCTTCTTCATGCTCATGATGGTCATGGTCGTGTTGCTCGGACATGCATTCCCCCGTCGCAGCTGTTGGTCCACGGCTCAAGCCGGCTCCAAGTAACTTTCCCACATATCAATCAGCACCGATTGATTCGGTTCCGCGGACTCTCCCCACAGCACCTTGCCGTCGAACCGGACGGTGTAGAGGGGCTGTGGCTCAGGCTCAACGCCAGCCGGGAGCGTGTCCTGGAACTCGTGCAGTCCGTGGAAGATAGCCACTACCCCCGTTTTGCCGCGCGCGTACCGCGGCAGCCGCGTGTGTCCCATGGGGTGGACGTTCCTTGCCCGTACCGTCTCGCCGACCCGGAACTTCGGCGCGCCCGCGCCAGGCTGCAAAGGCGATGCTCGGTTGAAGACGACGTCATGTGCACGCTCCACGGCCGTCGGGTCTTCCTGGCGAGGCACTTCGGCATTCGGCCGGCCAGCGTAGTAGGCCGCCCGCCGTTCGATCTCGTCTCGGCTCAAGACGCCCTTTTCCACCAGTGCGTCTATCGCGGCACGAAGCCACCGCTCGTAGTAGCTGGACGTGAGGTAGACGGCCGGGGCCAGCTTCTCGATGCCGTAGCGCCCGCCCAGATTTCCGGGGCCCAGCATGCGGCGCATGCCGTACATGCGTCCCTCCCACGGCTCATGGAACACCGGCTCGTCTTGCTCCCGGCGCACCGGCCCGAACCCCTGCATTCCGCCCATGTCGTGTACGCCGTTCACACACCCTCCGAAATAATCAACGTGGACGACCAGGACTTGCTGCTGCAAGCGTAACAATAGTACACGCGTGCAATGGCGCTGGCAGCACCTTGGCCCTAGGACGCCCAGGGATCCTTCTTCGAGGTCTAATCGTTTTCCAACGGACCTCGTTGAGGCCATCCAGCCCGCATAAGGAGGCCGTATGGACAACCTACAAGCCGCTCGTTCCCTAATGGGCACGTCCCTTGGCTTCCACATCGTGTTTACTGCTATCGGCATCGGCATGCCCCTGTTTTTCCTAATCGCAGAGGGCATTGCCTTACGGGGAGGCCCTCAAGAATACATGCAAATGGCCCGCCGGTGGGGCAGGACCGCCGCAGTCCTCTTTGCCATCGGCGCCGTTTCCGGCACGGTGCTTTCGCTGGAGTTCGGTCTCCTATGGCCTACCTGGTCGGCCTTCGCCGGCGGCGTCGTCGGGATTGCCTTCGCCCTTGAAGGTTTCGCATTTTTCATCGAAGGCATTTTCCTCGCTCTCTACATTTACGGCTGGGACCGGCTTTCTCCCCTCGCTCATTGGCTCTGCTCGATCCCTGCCGTCATCGGATCGGCCGGCAGCGCCTTTTTCGTCATCAGCGCTAATGCCTGGATGAACCAGCCGGCGGGCTTCACATTGGTAAATGGCCGAGTGACTTCGGTCGATCCATGGCGCGCAATGTTCAACCCAGCAATGCCCTATGAGGTCATTCACGGACTCCTCGCCGCTTACGTGTCCTGCGGGTTCGCTGTCGCTGGCGTATATGCCTTCCAGTGGTTGCGCGGCCGCCGTACCAGCTACACTCGCCGGGCTCTGACCTTGGCCATGGCGGTTGGGGCGGTGGCGATGGTGGCCGAGGGGGTGGCAGGGGACTCGATCGCGGTTTTCGATGCTCATCATGAGCCGGAGAAGTTTGCTGCTATGGAGGCCCAGTTCCAGACCCAGGGGAATGTACCACTCCGCATTGGAGGAATTCCCAATGTTAGTACTCACACGACATCGTTTGCCTTGGAAATCCCCGATGTCGTGAGCTGGCGCGTGTATGGGCGCGCCAATGCAGTCATCCGTGGCCTGGATAGCTTCCCGCAGAACGCGATTCCAGATCCCAGAATGGTGCACTACCCCTTTCAAATAATGGCGGGGACTGGGGTCTTTCTCCTTGCGCTCAGCGCCTGGTTTTGGGGCGCCGCTCTGTGGCGCAGGCGTAGTCGCCCGAGCCGTCTCTTGCTTTTGGCTATCGTGGCCGCACTCCCGTTGGGCTTCTTGGCGCTTGAGTGCGGCTGGCTCACAACCGAGTTCGGCCGCCAACCCTGGGTGGTCTACCACGTCATGCGCACCAGTGCCGGCGCAACAACGGCTGGCGGTATCGTCTGGCTGTTCGGCGCATTTGTAGCCGGCTATATCCTGTTGACCGCGGGGCTCATCTGGCTGTTGCTTGCCGATCGTTTGAATCCAATCCGCGCCCGCAGGGGGCGTAGAGAACAGCTGGCATGATTGAAGTGTGGTTCGCCGAGGCGATAGCGCTGCTGGGCCTCATCGCATACGCCGTATTCGGAGGGGCCGATTTCGGCGGCGGCATATGGATGGCATTCGGCCGTGGCCACCGGGGGCGGGAACAGCAGATCGCCATCTTCGAAGCCATGGGGCCGGTGTGGGAGACCAATCACGTGTGGCTCATCCTGGTCATCGTGACCCTGTTTACGGCATTTCCTATCGCATTCGCCCAGATATTCACGGCCCTTTTGATACCCCTTGCTATTGCCACGGGCGGCATCGTTTTCCGCGGCGCCGCCTTTGCCTTCCATCACTATGGTCAGGGCCCTGAGCCATCAGTCCCCTGGACGGCCCAGGTCTTTTCCATTGCCAGCCTCCTCACGCCGTTCATCATGGGCGTGTCCCTGGGGGCGTTAGTTGATGGCAGGATCACCGTGGAAGGGCTGGGCGTCACCTCGTCGCTCTGGACCTCCTGGGTCCGGCCGTTTCCACTCATCGCTGGGTGCATTGGAATCGCGGCCTGTGGGCTCTTGACGGCCTCATACATGAGCCAGCGCACGGCGGGGGCGTTACGAGAGGACTTCCGCTTACGCGGCATTATCGCAGCCGTTGTCCTTGGGGCCCTAACCACCGCGGCGATACCTGTTGCAGCCTTGACCGCCACTCCGTTCTGGCATCAGTTGCACAGACCGGCAGTATTGGGAATCATGGCGGCAGCCGCCTGCCTAGGTATCGCTACACTGCTAGCCCTCTGGTTTCGACAGTTCAACCTTGGCCGGATCGGCGCGGCCGGGACCGTGACGATGACCATCGGCGGCTGGGGGGCGGCTCTCTATCCGTACTACATCCTACCTTCCCAGCGTTTCGTGGATGCCGCAGCGGCGCATGGCACGCTGATCGCCTTCCTGATTTCACTGCCCGCGGGCTCGGTGATTCTTATCCCTTCGCTCGTGTTGCTGTACCGGGTCTTTTCAGGGCCGGTCACCCCGCACTGAGCCCCTACCTGTTGTGCTCCGCAAGTAGTGATCGGCCGGTGGCAAAACCGCAGCCTCTACAGAGATGCTCGAATGGGTGGAAAAAGCAGCGCCATGCGGTGCTGGGTCTCATCGTGGCGTCCTGGAGAGAGATTACGATGGAAGGTCTGCGACGCCGGACTGACACGGCGACAATACTTCCCGGACCGTTTTGCGAACGGCGTCTTCAGGCAGTGAGGCCCTGGGGGCGACTCTACAAAGGGGTCGATGTGACCTCCAGACCGCCGGCGAGTGAGGCAGGCTGATGTCAGGAGGCGTCGTGAAAGATGATGCCCAACGTGTAGCGCTCCCCGCTGAGGACCGGGCTGACGCCGTGACGCATGGTGCCACGGTAGTAACCTCGGCTGCCGCGAATGGGGTGATAGCGCGTGGTGAAAATCAGCCCGGCGCCCTGGTCAAGGGCAATGGCCCTTCCCCGTGACTGAGCGCGAGGACGCTGCTCCACCAGCAAGAGCTCACCACCTTCGTATTCTCCATTCCGCCGGCTCAGCATGAATACGACCTGCAACGGAAAGGCGATGGCCCCGTACAGGTCCTGGTGAAGGCAGTTGTAACCGCCTTCCTGGTAATGGAGCAACAACGGGGTCGGTCGGATTTGCCCATGGGCATGGCAGAATGCCAAGAACTCATCCAAAGCCATTGGGAACCGCTCTGGAGCGTTCAGGTAACCAGCCCAGCGGTTTGCCGTCTGCGCCAGGTGGGGGTAGAAACTCTGCCTGAGCTCTTGCACCAAGGATGGCAACGGATTTGCGAAGTACTTGTAGTCGCCTTCTCCGAAGCCGTACCGGGCCATTTCAATACGGCTCCGGAACCGGGTATCGTCAGCGTAGATCGATGTCAGCTGGATGCATTCCTCCGGCAACAAGACTGGTGGCAGTACCGCAGCCCCTTCCGCATCGAGCTGCGCAGAGACCCTTCCCCACTCTATGGCCGACAAGCGCTCGGACAACGACGGGTGTCCGGAGTCCCATGACGCTTGCACTATGACCCACCGCCCTGCGACCGGTCGTGGGTCGTCTGCGTTTGGGCCGCGCGCCGCTCATGCTCTAGCAACGCAGCCTTTCGCTGGCGGCCCCACCTGTAGCCGCCGCTGCCACCGTCTGCGGGAACAGCGCGATGGCACGGGATGAGGACGGCCACCTGGTTGGAAGCGCACGCACCACCGACGGCCCTGGTAGCCTTCGGACTGCCGACGGAGGCAGCCAGTTGCGCGTAGGTGGCGGTCTGGCCGAACGGAATGGCCCTGAGGGCATCCCAGACCCTTCGCTGAAAAGCGGTCCCCTGAACGTCCAAGGACAAGTCCGTCGCCTTTTGGCCGTTAAGCGACGCCAAGACCGCCTCCAATGCCACATGGAGGCCATCGTCTGCTTTGACCACATCGGCTGTGGGAAATTCCTGCAGCAGAAGTGCCTCCAACTCCGCTGGGGTGTCGCCGAAATGGACTGCGCACACGCCCCGGTCCGTCTTGGCTGCCAGCACGTAGCCAAAGTCGCTCCCGGCGATGCCGTACTCGATTCGCATGCCCGCGCCTCCGTTACGATATGTCCTCGGAGTCATACCCATCATCTCCACTGCTTTCCCATAGACCTGGCTAATCGAGCTGTAACCCGCACCGTAAGCAGCAGATGCTATCGGTTCGCCCGCCCGGAGGAGCGCCTTGAATTCTCGGCTCCTAGCCTGCCGCGCGTATTCGGCGGGGCTGATCTTGAGCACCCGCTTATATGCCTGGTGCAGGCGGTGCGGACTGACGCCGAGGCGAAACGCCAAGGACGGGACGTCCAAACGTTCCTCACCTTGCTGCAGTAAGCGACACCCGGAGGCAACCAACAGTGCGTCCGGATCGGTCTCGCTCGTCGTATCCGGGCGGCAGCGGCGACACGGTCCGAAGCCGGCAGCGGCCGCCGCAGCCGCAGTTGGGAAAAACAGCATGTTCTGAGGCTTTGCGCTACGGCTTGGGCAAGAGGGGTTGCAGTAAACGCCAGTCGTCTTGACCGCATAGACGAAGAGACCATCAAAGCGTCCGTCACGCCGGGCGACGACGTCAAGGAGCAAGGACACGTCAAACAAGCTTGGGGCTGAGGCTGGTGCTGTCATACAGTCAGTATCTCACTGCCAAGCGCACGGGTCATATCGGTTTTTGCATTCCGAATTTCAGTTGAAGGCTAGCTACCGCAGTTGCAGCGCTCGATCGTGGAAGCGGGCGGTGGCAGCACCCACCGCGTGCTTGATCTCTGGCAACTGACAGGAGTCCGCCGCTTCGATGCCGAAGACCGGGTTGAACTTGCTGCGGAAGTTCTCTAGCGCGATCGTCGCGGCCAGCTCCACCAGCGCCTCGTCACCGAACTCACGCTGCAGCCGCCGGAAAAATGCCTCCGACACGCGGCGCCTGGGATAGGTCATCCGCTCGGCTAGGTCCAGCGCCAGGCGTTCCCGCTTGGTGAAATCAGGGTGCTTGCGCCATTCGGCCACCTTCTCGACCTTGACCTCATCGATACCCCGCCGCGCCGCCCCGGACGCGTTGGAGTCGATTCAGAAGGGGCACCCGTTTATAAGTGCGGTGCGCAGGCAAGCAAGGTTCCTCAGCCCGGGCTCGAGAAGACCGGACTGGTCTATGCCCGCCGCCAGCGCCATGTGCCCCTGGAGGATGGTGGGGCGGAGCGCGTAGATGGGCGTGGTGTTTGAGACGACGCCGCGGCTTGCCAGCTGGCGGTCGAAGGCGGCGCGGACATCGCCGGTTGCTTCCTCGTACGTAACGCCTTTGATCCGGGCCATACAGACCTCCTCTAGATAATCGTTAGAGCAAGAAATAATCGTTAGAGCAAGAACTTGTTGAGCTCGTCACGTGGCATCGCCTCGCTGCGGGCGGTGATGGTGCCCTTCTCAAGGATCTCCGTGGCCAGGCGGTGCACTGCTCCCGCGGCCATGTAGGCGAACGCGGAGCCGTAGCTGACCCGCTTCACCCCGAGCTTCTGCAACTCGTGGACGGGCGGCGTCTGCGGCCCCGCCAAGACGCTCACCGGCGCCGGCACATTTCGTACCAGCTCGCTGATGACCTCCGGCGTGACGGCATTCATGAACAGCACGCAGTCCGCCCCGGCGGCGGCATAGGCACGGCCGCGCGCAATGGCCTCGGGCAGGGCCTTCTCGACGTCATTGCGCATAACCAGGAGGGCGTCGACACGTGCGTTGAGGAAAAACTCACTGCCCATCTCCTTGCGGGTGTCGAAAAGCGCCGCCAGCTTGGCAAGCTGCTGTTCCAGCGGTAATAGTCCCCATGGTCGGTTCGGGAGATGGTGCTCGCTATCTTCCAAGTTCATCCCAGCCACGCCCGCGAGAATGAACCCTCTTACGGTCTCCCGCACGCCGTCGGCATCGCCATAGCCCTTTTCCCCGTCGGCATTCACTGGCGCTGAGACGGCTTCGGCGATACGCCGTGTAGCCTCAATGGTTTGTTCCCGGGACACCCGCTCTCCATCTTGATACCCCAGGTGGGCGGCGATAGCCCCGCTACTGCCTTGGATCGCCTTGAATCCCATGCTCTCGAACAGCCTGGCGGTCATCGCGTCATAGGCGCCCGGCATGACCAGAATCTCGTCGGCCTGGATGAGCTGGCGGAGGCGACGCGCCTTTTCATTTCCCGCAGCAATGACATCCGCAGGACTGTTGCCCATAGCAAACGACTCCTTGCCACCGATTGAGTAGCCCAATCCTAATTCTGGAACGCCGAAAGCTCCACTAGCTGCTCTGACAACTCCGTGCCGCCTGTATCCCGCCAGACGACAAACGTGTAAACGCCCGGCTTCTGGGCCAGCGCACCCAGGTTCGCCACAAATGCGAAGTGGGAGGAGTCCTCCACCCATCTGGTCGCTATGACCTTGCTAGGACCCAAGTCCGGATAATAGTAGCCGGGTGGGAGTGGCTTCAAGATAGTGGCAATAGGGTCAACACAGACGGACGTGAACCCGCCGCCAAGGCAGTAGCTGTGGAGGGTCTCTATCTCCGATGGTGTCTTGGGGGTGGGTGGCGGGTCATAGTAGACGGATACAGACGAGGCGACAGTCAGGCCCGGAACGTTCTTGGTGATGGAAAAGGACGTGACGCCAGACTTGCTCAAGCTTGGTGGACTTGGAGCCGTCGCGTCTCCCCCTTCGAAATGCTCGACGAAGATGGTCAGCTTTCCGTCGGAAGCAATGCCGATGCTCACGGCCCTGTGGGTCTTTCCGAGGATATTGTCCCGATGGCCCCAATTCGAACCGGCGTCTTGGTACTTCATCCCATATTCGAGGTTCTGTATGGCTTGCTTCGGCGTTGATGTCTCGCAGTTGACAAAGAAAGAGCCGCAATGCTGCGCGTCCCACTTCGCTTGGGTCCACCCGGTGAGCGCGGCGTTTTCCATCGCATAACTGGTGCCGCCCGTCTGGGTGTAGACCATGTACGGTTTGCGGCCGTCTACCCACCAGTGCCCAAGATACTGATGCTCCAGCATGTCGTCGGCGTGAAGCTGAGCAGCGATGTTCGTGCCTAGGGAAACAGGAGGCAGCCCATTCGTAGCTCGGTCAGCGTTAACGAGGCCCAAGGCGTATTGCCGCAAGTCTGCCATTGCCGATTGGGAGAGGTCGTTGGAAGGACCCGGTGCCTGGTGACCAGTAGGCGTCGGCGTGGGACCCTGCTCTGTGGGCGTGCCAGCCGGAGCGACCGGTGTGCCGGCTACCATGCCTGGAGCGCTGGCGACCGACGGCTGAGCGGGCGGCAAACCAGCCCCGCAAAGGTGGCTGTAGTCGATGTCGGTGCCGCGCGATGGTAAAAGGACCTGGCTACCTTGGCTGGGGAGAATGTCTACGAACTGCCAGACGCGAGCCGGGTCCTTATAGCAGACCGCGGCCATGCGCGTGTCCATGAGAAGCAGCTTAGCGGAGTCCCCCAAGCTCCAGCCGTTAGTGACGTGCACGAGTCCAGCCGCGATGTAGGCCGCGGCCACAGCGGCCACGAGTAGCCTAACCAAAGCGCGGGCCAGGGTCATCGAGGGCTCCCATCGACGGAGGAGGGCAGCGCGACATCGTCGGACTTCACATTGTTGCTCTCTTTCGCGCGCGTGCTTGGCGAGCAGCCTGCTGCACACCGAAGTCTACCGCAGGCAATGACGGGTCTGCCGACGGCGGCCTGACTTGAATAAGACATTATGGCGATGGGCAGTCTGCACAATGGCCAATAGTATTATCGGAGATGCGGCGAAAAAGCCCTTTGGTGGGCGGTCTCGTAGTTTGAGAGAAGGTACCCTGGAAGGAAGCCTCCGAACGTCGTGGGCTTCAAGAACAAATTTTCAATGTGCGCAAGGATCCAAGTCCCACCTAGCCGCTCGAGGAAAGCCGGTTTCGCGTGCTCCCAGTCAACCTTCCACCCGTGGGTCCGCGCCACCGGAAATGATCGACGAGGTCACTGAATGTTGAGATCCTGGCTCATTGGGGAAAAAGCCGGGCAGTTCCGTGCCGCAGAGCAGCGCGCGGCTCCGAGCGATTTCTTGGTCATACTTGCCTCGTATATGGCGCTGTCGGTGGCGTTCAGCTTATTTGCTTGGAGTGATCATCTCTCGGCTCCAAGGGGCCTGCCACACGTTGGTCTCGCGGCAATGGGGGCCGAAATCGGCGGGCACCTCCTGTTTGGCTTCCTCGCCGCCCTGCCAACGCGCAGGGCCTCCCTCATGGGTACTGGCGCCCTGCTGGCCATCCTCATCGACGCCGACCACCTTCTGTACTACTTAGGGCTGTCGAATGTCGGCAGGCCAAGCCATTCCTTCATCTTCATGATCGCGGCAATGCTGGCGATTGCCGTGGCGGTCCGGCTGTTCGGAAGCCGCAACCTCACCTCGGCCCAAGTGGCCCTCCTCGTGATGACCGGCGTCCTAGCCCACTTTGCGTTCGACTCCATCACCGGGGGAGGTATGCCGCTATTGTTTCCCCTGACCAACGCGGAGTACATACCGGGCCCAACGGGTGGCGTGTTGTTCGAGGCCGCCGCGTTAGTCGCCGGAATAGCCTGCGCCTTCGCCGGAAGACGCGCTCCCGGTACAGAGGCTGTCCGAGATGATCGGTAACAACGAAAGTAGCCCTGGCCAGGACGCTTCACGACCCATCCGCATTGAGCAGACCGACGCCAGGAGCCAGACGGTGCGGAGCGGGAGGCGTCGTGGGTTTCTAGCGCATCAAGGCTAGGATGAAGGCGTTATAAACAACCACGAGCCCCATGCCCACGTCGGCCGTCAACAACAACGGTCGGCGCTCCGCGCGCCAGATGGCAAGTCCTACAATTCCGGCCAACGCGACCTTGGCCCCGAGCATGCCAACAGTCCCCAACTGGCCTTGCATGGCTGCCAGCAGCGGATTCCCTTCGACGCCTCCATTGCTCAACAAGTAGCCGGTCAATAGAGCATCGAGGATATTCAAGACCATCCACATGGCCAGAATGCGGGGCTGGTGAATTGTCGCCGTCAAGGTGCTGCTCCTCTTGTCAGCATGCCGGGGGCCCTGTGGCCCTAGGCAAACGACGCGTGCCTAGGGGAACGCAAGACCGGCGTAGGTGCGGCCATAGTCTACCCTAAAGGGCAATGTGAAATGAAGATAAAGTACTAGGTGTTATGACCTACGGCGACATCGCATATTGCGCCGACGCCATCGGAGCCGGCGCCCCCTATAGCCCATCGCTATTGCTCTGTTATATTGCATTTCTGCGCTTGAAGCGGCCCCTCATCCGGCGGGCACAGGGACTGACAATTGCTACTGGGTAACAAGACCTTCCGAGGCCTGCTCAACCTATACAGCGGCACAGTGCTATCCGGCTTCGGCTGGGCCATGGTCCTGCCTATCACGCCGACGCTGGCCAGTGCCTTCGGCGTATCCCCAGGCGCCGTTGCCCAGGTCGTTACCGCCTTCTTCGTGGGCCGGACCACCGGCATCCCGGTGGCCGGCATATTCGCTGACCGTTTTGGCACTCGGCCTGCACTCATCGGAGGCCCAGGACTTGTCGTCGTCAGCGCGCTGACCGCAGCCGCCACGCCTTGGTTCGCACTGATCCTGGTGGCCGTTTACTTCGCCGGGCTCGGCGACGCCCTTTGGGCGCTCAGCCGGGAGATCGCCGGGATCGACCTCGTTCGCCGTGACCAGCGGGGCCGGGTGCTCAGCGGCTTTCATGGCCTAAACTCCGCGGGGACTGCCTTGGGCCCGTTACTCGGCGGCCTGCTAGCCGATACGCTCAATCACCATGTTGTGTTTTTGGGATATGCCATCGTCGCCTCGGGCGGCATTGTGCTCGGGATCACGGCCCACCATGCGCGCGCTACCGCCCACAAAGCGGAGCAGAATAAGCCCCAAGGGCCGTCTGGCATTGGCCACAAGATAAGGGCCCTCGCATCGCTCTTGAAGCAAGTGGAGCAACCCTTGCGCCTGACGTATGCCGCACTCGTTCTGGCAACCATTGCCGCGTTTATCTTCCGGGGCGCCGTCCAAAGCATGTTGCCGCTCTATGGCAGCCGGCTCGGGTTTAGCGACCTGAGGATTGGGACGCTATTCACTATTTCCAGCGTTGTCGTCCTAGCGATGATCATCCCGTCCGGATTCATACTGGACAAGCTCGGAAGGAAGTGGGCCACCGTGCCAAGCACCATGCTGCCAGGCATAGCGTTCCTGCTCATACCCTTCACCAATTCGTTCCTCCAGCTCGCCGGCGTCATGGTGATAGTGGGGATGTGCAATGGGCTTTCGCTCGGTTCCTTGGCAGCCTCCACCTATGACGTGGTGCCAGACCACGCTCGAGGGAGGCTCCAAGCATTTCGGCGGACCTTCGCGGAGGTAGGCGGCGTGGGAGCGCCCTTCTTCGGCGGCCTGTTGGTCAATGCGTTCAACCCTGGCGTACCGTTCTTGGTCTACGCCCCAATCCTGCTCGTTGCAGGCCTGCTTCTGGCATTCGTCGCCAAGGAAACCTTGGTCAAAGAGCGGGCTCCCGCCGGGGCGTGAGGAACGCGCTTAACGCCTCGCGCCCCTCTGCAATGCTGCGTGCGGGGGTTGCTGGGCTGGCGCGGCCGGCCTTGGATGTCGCTGGGGGATGTAACTCCCCCCAAGTATCCGGACGAAGATGAGGAACAGCACCGTGCCGCCGGTCACGGTGTAGATGATGTCCATCCAGAGAGTGGCGGCGTCAGACCCGGCGAAAAGGCCATGAGAAAGCCCGAGGACGAAAGCGGCGAAGGCGGCGAAGTGTACGGTCCTCCATGTCTTTGGCCCGATCCATCGCTTCACGTAGAAGCTGGCACAGAGGACCGCCATCAGGTAGGCGGTGATGACGCCCGCCCCCACTGCCACCGGCCGGTAGACAGAGTCGAATGGCACCAGCAGGTTCACCAGTCCGAACCCATATTGGACATCGAAGAGCAAGACAAAGCCATGTACCGCTACGGCTCCAAGGGCAAGGAGGCTTAGCACCTTGTGGAGCTCGGTCGTCAGCGGCAGGTCTAGGTTATTCATCAACAGCCGGGAGCTCGTCAGCAGCCCCCCGACGGCTGCAAAGGACAGAAGAACGTACGCAACTACGCCAGTTGCCCTTTCAAGAAACCAAATGGTCCTGCCGTTGCTCGCGACGGCAGCGCCATGTAGCGCCATGCTCAAAGCGAGTCCCGCGATGGCAAGGTCGACGACGAGCAACATCCTGGCGAAGGTAATTTTCACGACGCACTTCCCAAGCCGATCAAGGGCTGCCAAGCCCAGCCGGAGCTGCAGCGCCACACGCCGTCCGAACCCTGTACGACTCCTTCGAAACCTGCGCTTTCCTCTATGAGCGCAGCTCCCCTCTCCGTGCCCGCGAGCAATGCCACTTTAGCGATGACTTCACAGCTTTCGGTTGTGGGCCCCTTCACCGTCGCACTAACGGCGGACGTCCGAGAAGGCGCACCAGTTGCTGGGTCTATCAGGTGGTGGGCCTGAGTCCCACTGGCAATCCAATGGCGGCGGTATGTTCCGGAAGTCGCGACCGCTTCGTCATGAAGGAAGAAGCACCAGCGGTCCGTGCCCGGCTGCAAGGGGTCCTCCACGGATACGCACCAACCAGGCCCATGCACGCTGTCTCCGCCCGCGCGGATGTCACCCCCTGCATCGACTAAATACCCGGGGAAGGGGGAGAGGATCTCCGCCGCCCGGTCCACGGTCCAGCCCTTCACAATGCCCCCGAAGTCCACGCGGGCGCCGTTATGAAGCCGAATGGTACGGGAGGTCGGTCCCTCACGAAGCTCGACATCGGCGAACGAAACAGGTGAGGGTCTGGAGCGTTGGGCCTCCACCCGGGCCGGCATGCGCTCGAAGCTGGTGTCGTACCCAGCAGCCTCCAGCGCCCCCAGC
>JBJKQC010000379.1:0-3214 GCA_046705745.1 Dehalococcoidia bacterium | reverse complement strand
GCGCAAGCATCATGCCGCCGAGAATGAAGAGCGTGATCGGCGTGTTCAGCGGGATCCGCAGCCGCACGAGCGCGTAGGCCGCCCACGCGCTGACGACGACAACCCCGGCGATCGACGCGGCGGTGACGACGACGCTGTTGAAGAGATAGTTCACAACGCCGAGATTCCAGGCATCCACCCAGTTCGACCAGCGGAGCTGGGTGGGCAGCCCCCACGCGGACCCGAACAGCTCGGCGTTGTTCTTGAATCCCGAGAGGATCATCCACAGGAGGGGCGCGATGATGGAGGCGGCGAGCACGAAGAGCAGCGTGTAGATGCCCGCGCTGACCGTGAAACTGCGCGCCCGTCGCACGAACCGTGCGAGCAGCCGATCCTGCGGGGCGACCATCACCGTCCGCTTGCCTTCCATCTCAGTACTCCACCGTCTGGCGGCTCGTCATCAGCAGTTGCGCCATCGATGTCACGAACGTGATCACGAAGATCACGCTGGCGATCGCGGCGGCATAGCCCATCTTGTCGTTGAAGAAGGCGGAGAAATACAGCCACGTGCTCAGCACCTGGCTCGAGTTGTTGGGCCCGCCAGCGGTCGTTGCCATGATCTCGTTGAATACGAGGAAGGCCCCCGAGATGGTGATGATCATCAGGATCGCCGTCATGTCGCGAACCATTGGCACGGTGATGTGGCGAAACGCCTGCAGCTTCGACGCGCCGTCGATGTACGCGGCCTCGTAGTACTCGCGGGGAATCTTCTGCATGGCGACGATGAAGAGCACCATCACTTCGCCGGTGGACTGCCACTGACTCATCGCGATGATTCCCCAGATGGCGGTCGTTTCATTCCCCAGCCAGGCCCGGGCAAGCTCGGGATGACCAAGGGCGATCAGCGCCTGGTCGAGAAGTCCGATCTGCGGGTTGTACAGGAAGAGGAACAGGAGCCCGATGATCGTGATGGAGATCGTGACTGGCACGAAATACACGATCCGGAAGAAGCTGCGCAGCCGGGAGACGACGAACTCCTCGACGATGCCAGCAAGAACGAGCCCGAAGCCCACCTGCAACACGATCGATGTGACGGCGTAGAAGACGTTGTTGACGAGCGCGCGCCAGAAGACCGGATCGCCTGCCAGGGAGACGTAGTTGCCCAAGCCGACCCACGTCTCCTTGGGGGAGTACGCGCTCCACCGGTAGAGGCTCAGGCGGAAGTTGTCGAGAACCGGGTAGTAGACGAAGAGGCCCAGGAGCGCCACGGCGGGCACGACGTAGAGCATCGCCGGGACGTGGCGCAGTCGTGCAGTCATCCTCGCTCCTTGCTCGATCGATGCGCTGGGCGGCCGGCCGGGGAAGGGTGGCGACCGCCCAGCGTCACCGGGTGGTTACGGGTTTGCTTTGGCCTTGCCGGCCGCGGCCTGGATGTCCTTGATCACCTGCTGCGGGGTCTTGGTTCCCCCGATCAGTGCCTCGGCGCCGTTCAGGTATGCCGTGGCGACGTCGATGTGGGTGACCGTGTCGAGCCAAATCGCCATGCTGCTGGCATTGTTGATGGCGTCGAGCGCCTTGATGTTCTGCGGGAAGGTGTTGTCAGCGGTCGCCGAGCCAAGCACCGGGCTCAACCAGGTGAGCTGCTTCACCATCTGCTGGGCGTTCTGCAGGTTGGTGAAGTACTGCAGGAAGCTCAGCACGATGTCCATGTGCTGGGTCTTGGCGTTGACCAGGAAGAGATCCGGCGCGCCCTCGAGGATCGTCGGGCTGCCGGCTGCCCCGGTGGGGAACGGCAGCTGGAAGAAGTCCCAGTTGTTCGCGAACGAGGCGGGTGCGTTGTTCGTCGCGGTCAGATCCGGGAAGTCCGCCTGCTCCAGGTACATCATCGCGGCCTTCCCCTGCAGCAGGATCTGCTTGGCCGCATCATGAGCGATCCCGTTGGAGCCGTTGGTCAGGCAATGCGTGTTCAGGTCCGCGAACGCCTGCAGCGCCTGAACGTATCCGGGATCCGTGAAAGCGCCGGTCGCCGGGTTGTAGTCCTGGTCCAGCGTGGCCTGTGGGACGTAGTACGCGTTGAGCTGGGTCATGTAGTGGATCGCCGGCCAGCCGTAGACGTTGCCGAAGCTGATCGGCTGGATGCCCGCTGCCTTGATCGTGTCGCACAGGTTCAGGAGGTCGGACATTGTCTTCGGGACCTGCCAACCATGATCCTGGAACATCTTCGTGTTGTAGACCATGAACTTGGCGTCGAGGTCGATCGGGATCCCATAGAGCTTGCCATCGTAGGTCGCGGCAGCCAGGGCGCCTCCGGCCAGCCGGTTCTTCCAGTCCGTGTTCATCACCGCGTCGGTCAGATCCGCGACCAGCCCTGCCCGCACGTACTTGGCGGTGAAATCGCCAGCCCACGAGAAGAAGATGTCGGGCAGCTGGTTCGCTGCTGTCAGAACGCGAAGTTTGTCCTTGATGGGCTGATCGGCCACGGCCTGAAGGTCGACGTGCACGCCCGGGTTCGCCGCCTCGTAGCCCTTCACGAGGTTCTGCCAGTACGGCGCGTACTGCGGTTCCGGCCACTTCTCGAGGACCGAGATGGTCCCGGAGAGCGGCTGCGCGGATGTGGCTGGGACGGATGCGGGGGCAGCGCTGCCGGCTGGGCTGCTTGCTGCCGGCGCGGCGCTGCTGGGAGCGGTGGTCGTGCTGCTGCCACCGCACGCGCTCAGGAGGATTGCGGCCGAGGCGGCAAGCGCAAGGGCCGACCGGATCGAACCTGGTGCCCGGTTCCGTGGGGTTCGCATGGTCGTCGGCTACTCCCTTCCTGTGACCGGCAGGTCAGTGAGCTGCCGGTCGATCATCGTTTCGTGTGCCGGATGCTCTAGCCAGTGGGTGTTGGACTGTCTCGTCTCGTTCCTCCTCTTCTCCCGGGACGAACGGGCTCCCGTGCCCGAACGCTCCGAATGCTTCGCATGTGCGGGCAGCCACCTGCGCCGCCGCCGCCAGCGTCTCGGCTCTCGCCTCGCCCCCGAATGCCCCCACCAGGAAGCGTCCGGTGAAGGCATCGCCCGCCCCCAATGTGTCCATCACCCGCGCCGACACCACGGGCTGGCGCCACAGTCGCGTGCCGTCGAACACCATCGCGTCCTCGGCGCCCCGCGTCGCCAGCGCGAGCTGCACCCCCCGTCCCGCCGCGTATCGAAGCAGTGCCTCGGTCGCAGCAGGATCGAGGTCACTCGCGGAGAAA
>JBJKQC010000378.1:0-4675 GCA_046705745.1 Dehalococcoidia bacterium | reverse complement strand
TCCTACCCCAACGCCTACAGCAAGCCTTTTGCCAACTCCAACGTCCACCCCGACACAGGCCCCAACGCTCTCGCCTACCCCAACACAGACGTCTGAGCCGCCTACGCCAACTCCGACCCCAACCGCGACACCAACGCCTATCTCTCCTCCAACACCCGCCGCCCCGCAGGACCCCGCGCAACTCAGGACAGAGCTTGCCGTGGCCTTACAGGAACACACGTACTTGCTGGCGCAAGCCACCTTCGCCGAGCTCAGTGGGCGCAGCGCCGATGCGAGGGCGACCCAAGCTGTTTTGGACAACGAAAACACCCCAGAGATTAGAGACCTCCTGGGCCCTGGTCTCTCGTTCGGGATGCGGGACCAGTTCGCGACGGCTTGGCAGAACATGACCTTGCAGGTGCTGAACTATGCCACGGCATACCACAACGGCGATCAGCAACAGGCCAACGCCATTTGGAACGACCGCTTCAACATCGCCGATCAGATCAGCGCGCCCCTTCTAGAGGGATTCAATGCTCTAGACCAGCAGGTGCTCAAGCGCCGCATGGAAGAGCACGTCGAGCTGATGCTCGGCACCGTGGACATCATGCACGCACAGCACCCTATCGATGGCTATTGGAGCGCTTGGAGCACCAAGGAGTTCCTCCAGCCTTTAGGCGATCAGCTCGCCGAGGCCCTGGTGCGGCAAGTCCCCGCCCAATTCGTGGCTGCTGCCGGGACCACCACGCCGACCACGCGGACTAGCGAAGCGACGCTCCAAGACCAGCTAGCGCTGTTGCTCCACGAGCACGGGCTGCTGCTGAGCAGCGCCACCGCCGCTATCCTCGATGGGCGCCTCCAAGCCGATACGCCGGCCACGCTCAATACGCTGGATGCCCGCAACAGCATCCCGTTGTCCAACCTCATCAGCTCGTACTATGGCTCGAAAACGGGACTGGACTTTCTCGCTCTGTGGCGCGAACAAGTGCACTCCATCGCTCGCTATGCCGACGATGTGCGCACTGGAGACACAGCGGCCCAGGCAGCGGAACAGGCGGACCAGCTCACCACGGTACAGGGGCTTGTGAAGCTGCTCGCGGCGGCGGGTCCAAAGCTGGACAAGGCGGCCCTCCAGCAGGCCTTGACTGAACACGTGAGCTTGGCGCTCCGGACCGTGCAGAAGCAGAAAGCTGGCCCAACGGAAGAGCGCTACTCGGCCGCGCTTGCACTGGCCCAGCAGGGTGAGGGCATCGCCAGCATCCTTTCCAATGCCATCATTAGCCAGTTCCCAGAGCGCGTCCAGGCAGAGGACGCCCTCTACAGCGCTTTGAACGCCTGGAACATGGGCCAGCCGCAAAACTACCTGAGTTACTACTCCAATCAGGCCATCCAACAACTGTGGGGCGCCGATCTCCAGACGGTAGCGCAACGGCTCGGACCAACCGTCGGCTCGCCGGCCTTGAACCTCGACCAGGTGCTGAGCGTCCAAATGTCGGGCAACAAAGCGATAGTCGAATGGGAGGGATCCAAGGGTATTGCCCTCCAGCACACGCGCACCACGCTTTCCAATGTCAATGGCAAGTGGCTCATCGCGTCCGAGGAACCTCTGAGCCTTGAGGTCCCGCGCGGGGTGACCGCACAGGTCAAGGTCAGCATCACCGATGCTGGGCTACTATTCGACCCAACTCTGCTAAATGGCGGCTATGTCGCGTTCATCGTCCAAAACACGGGTCAGGCGCCCTATGACCTAGCGCTCTACGAAGGGTCGGAGCGCATCGCATCCACGGGGATGATCACCCCGGGAGGAAGCACAATCATAGGTTTCACTGTCCCACTCGGAGCGGACCAATATCAGTTCGTGGTCTTCAAGGCCGGACCCGGAGGCACTGACGATCAAGCAGCGGGTGTGTCCGCCCAGTTCACCGTGCCGTACGTAGCCACCGCCGGATAGGCGCCGGTCCACTGGCCGCCTGAGTAGACCAGATAACAGTGGGAGCAGGTCGCGAACCTGCTCCCACCGTTGCACTTAGCCAAAGCTTGGTATGAGGCACATGGATAATCCGTCTAGGCGCCTAGTCCTGATGCATGCCACTTCCTTCTCATCCTTCCTAGCCCATAGGGGCAGCATCTAGCTAGCGTTTCACCTAATGGAAGCAGGGGCCGTCGCGTCTAGTCTAGGTGAGTACCACGTGCGGAGCAGTCCTAAAGGACGAGGGGCCCAGCACTTTGCATGGGCCCAGACGATAGGAGGCATTCGGAGGTGCGCGATGAAAGGCGTTGACCGCTACGTGATCGCCTTTGGCACGGCCCTGCCCTTTGCTTTGGTGATGCTGACTGTACTCGCGGTGGCGGCCCGCGTCACCGGCGGCTAATGCGTTAGCCGCGCGGGCCTAGCCGCCCACTCCGCCAGCGCCGCCGGTCCCCTCCTTGCCGGCGGCGCTGTTGTCGAAGATCTCGTCACGCAAACCGTTACTGCTGCATACACCTTGTATCGCCCAATCAGGTAGCGCCCAATCAGGCATAGACGGTCGGCTCCGCGAACAGATCCCCCCATTCCCGGCTTCTTGCCCAACAGCCCTGCTCCAGGCACAAATCCGCAACCGTCCCAGTTGCGTAACGTAGGATCTCCTCTTTGGAACCACTGAACGACGTGTCGACTGTGTAACGGGCAGTTCGTCGACCGCAAAAACCGAATGCGCTGTGCGAATGCCTCCCTTGCGCTTTGCGAAAGTTTGCGTTACTTTACCGCTGGAATACGGATGCCGCCCTGCATTAGGAAAGGTTTCCAGATGCGCAAGAAATCCTCACAGCCGACTGTCGTACGTGTCCTGCTGGCGGTGCGAGGACGGCTTATTCGGGACGGCATAGCCACTCTCGTGAATTCTGCCTCCGGCTTTGTGGTGGCGGGGGAAGCGGAAACTCCGGAGGAAGCCCTCACCATCGCGCGCATAGAACAGCCAGACGTCATCGTCTGCCGCTCGAACCTTCCGGAGCTGGACCCTCTGGCCTTGGTCCAGCAGCTCAATGAGTCCATGAAAGACGATGCCCCGCCGCTGATCGTCCTGACCCGCCGCGTGAACAGCGGCGAGCTCGCGGAAATGTTTCGCCACGGCGTCGCGGCCTGCGTGAGCCCTGACACCACCGCGCTGGAGGACCTGCTCTTCCTGATCCCAGCCGTCTGCCGTGGCTTCACCGTGATAGGCGCGGAGGCGATGAATGGGCTCGGCCATGACCTCCGCCAGCTACGGCTGCTCTCTCCCGTGGCGCTATCGGAGGTCGGGCTCACTGACCGGGAGCGGGAAGTGCTTGAGCTTGTCGCCGAGGGACTGGCCAATAAAGAGATCGCTTCCAAGTTGGGCATTGGCGTCCGCACCGCTGAAATGCATGTGGCCCACGTGGCCGCCAAGCTCGGGGCCCGCTCACGCGCCGAGGTCATTATCAAGGCCGTGCGCCTTCCCTTCCTCATGGACATGGCGGAGCACGCCCATGATTCTCTGGAGCGCGTAGGGCTTGCCCAAGCGGGCGGCTACTAGGGCCTATCCGAAGACCGTTCGTTGGGTCCTTCGATCCTTCCAGGGAAGGACTCAGGGCGAACGGTCTTTGGACAGCCTTTATAGGCCGTCCGAGGCTATGTCGCCTCCAGTGCTGCGGGGGCTCGTTGTTGGGAAAGCCGTCGCTCCTGTATCGTGTAGCTATGACAGAAACGGCGTTTGTTTCGGCCTCGCTTGTCCGTGAGCTTCGTCAAGTGGTAGGCGAAGAGCACATCTTCTTCAAGCCTGAAGACCTGCTTGTCTTCGAGAACGATGCCTCCATCGACCGCGCGCTGCCGCAAGTGGTGGCTGTCCCCAGCAACGCAGATGAGGTGGCGAGTGTCGTCCGTATAGCCCACCGACACGGCTTGCCCATCGTCCCGCGCGGCGCTGGCACCGGGCTCAGTGGTGGCGCCACGGCCGTCCGAGGGGGCATCCTCATGCCCCTCAGCCGTCTGAACCGCATCCTTGAGATCGACCCGGTTGACCAGATCGCCGTGGTGGAGACCGGCGTTGTGAACCTGGACATCTCCAAGGCTGCCGAGCCCCTCGGCCTCCGATATGCGCCCGACCCGTCCAGTCAAAGGGCCTGCACCATCGGCGGCAACCTGGCGGAGAACTCCGGCGGGCCTCACTGTCTCGCCTACGGCGTGACCGCGAATCACGTTCTTGGCATCGAGGTGGTGCTGGCGGACGGTTCGCAAGTCTGGCTGGGAGGTCGCGATCGGGAGCACGTCGGGTATGACGCCCGCGGCGTCTACATCGGCTCGGAAGGCACCCTGGCCATCGCTACCAAGGCGATCGTTCGCCTCATGCCCCTGCCCGAGGCGGTGGAGACCATCCTTGCGGCCTTCTCTCGCATGGAGGATGCCAGCGCAGCCGTCTCCGCGCTCATCGCCGGCGGCATCGTTCCCGCTGCTATCGAAATGCTGGACCGCCTGACCATCCGGGCCGTGGAGCCAGCCGTCCATGCAGGCTATCCACAAGAGGCTGAGGGCGTCCTCCTAGTGGAAGTGGAAGGGCTTCGAGAAACCGTCGCGGAAGAGGCAGCCGAAGTTCGGGGCATCTGCCGGGCGCAAGGAGCCATCGAAGTCCGTTCCGCCCAGGACCCGGTCGAGCGGGCGCGGTTGTGGGCCGGACGTAAGGGCGCCCTCGGCGCCTTGGGG
>JBJKQC010000377.1:0-2903 GCA_046705745.1 Dehalococcoidia bacterium | reverse complement strand
CCATATGGTGTGCGAGCACTGCGGCGCTACGTTCCACCTGCCCACTGACTACCTCGACCGGCTGCGGGAGCTGCTCTTGGCGGACACGGGCTTCGAGCTGCACACGGAGCACTTCACGGTGAGTGGGCTGTGCGCGGAGTGCCGGAAGGACGTTGCCCACTCTCACAGCGGGCATACGCACGGTCAGGCGCAGGACCACGTGCATTGATTCGGAAGCGGGCTATCGAGCGCTAGCAGTGCTGGCCTCGTTCGACATGGCTTGCTGACGTCAACGGTCCGACAAAAGTGGAGGAATGCTGAGGATGGTGGCTCGGCTGAAAAGACTGTGGAGCGACGCTTCGCCAGACGTCCGTAGGCACCTCTTGCTCCTCTATGGGTTCCTATTCGTCTTCAACGTCGCGACCTGGGCTTTCCTCTTTCTCGTGTCCTCCAGGTACGCGACCATCTTGGGTCTAGCGACCCTTGCCTACGGCTTCGGTTTGCGCCATGCCGTTGACCCAGACCACATAGCGGCCATCGACAACACCACGCGCAAGCTGATGCAAGAGGGGAAGCGCCCGGTGGGAGTAGGCCTTTTCTTCTCGCTCGGGCACTCCACTGTAGTCTTTCTCTTGTCCTTGCTTGTAGCCATCTCCGCCTCCTATGCGCAAGAGCACTTGGCGAGCTGGGAGCACACCGGCAGCATTATTGGGACATCCGTCTCCGGATTCTTTCTCTTGGTGATTGGGGTCATCAACCTTATCGTGTTGGTGGACATCTACAAAGAGTGGCGGAAGGTGGCGCGGGGCGGGCGCTACGACGCTGAGTCTCTGGAAGACTATCTCAACAACCGGGGGCTGCTGGCGCGCTTCTTCAGGCCGCTGCTGCGGGTAGTAAGCCACAGCTGGCACATGTTTCCCATAGGGTTCCTCTTCGGCCTAGGCTTCGATACCGCTAGCGAGGTGGGGCTGTTGGGGCTTTCAGCGATTGCAGGAGCCAGCAACATGCCTTTCTACTACATCCTGCTCCTGCCGCTGGTGTTCGCGGCAGGCATGTCCCTGGTGGACGCCACTGATGGCGTCCTAATGCTCGGCGCCTACGGCTGGGCCTACGTGCGGCCTGTCCGCAAGCTGTACTACAACCTCAACATCACCCTTATCTCGGTCATGGTGGCCCTCGTGATCGGAGGCATCGAGCTTCTGCAGGTCATCAGCGAGGCGGTGGGCCTGCACGGGGGAGTGTGGAAGGTCGTCGGTGACTTGGACCTCAGCCGCATTGGTTTCTTGATCATTGGCATCTTTGTCGTGAGCTGGACCATCTCCATGGCGCTCTATCGAGTCCGGGGCTTGCACCGGCTGGAGGACTCGCTCCATGGGAGCCGAGACTCCGTTTAGGGGCGACTGACGCCGCCAGCGCGTCATTGACTCTGTCGGAATCAGAAGTCCCACCCGGGCACCAAACCGATGAAACCACGCACCCGGTAGAGCAATGACGCCCTGCAAGGTATGAACCCCTAGGCTCCGGCTTTGGTGGGAGTGCTGGAGGGGCGCTTTTTTCGAGGCAACAGCCGGGCGGCATGGCTTCGCGGGCGGTTCTGTCCCTACTCGTCGTCGATACTGTCGGGGTAGAGGGCATCGTCCATGAGGCCCTCATCTAGAACGCTGCCGACTGAGGCGCCGGCGGCGGAGTGAGGCTCCTCGTCCTCGTCATCCACCCAGGAGAGGTCGACGGGCCGCTCCAGCGATTCGACGTCGAATTCGCCTTCGATGTCATCTTCGATGACCTTGGTCTGCTCGGGCTCGGGTCCCTGATCCATTGAGGGGAAGGAAATCTTAGACCGCTGGGAAGGGTGCTGATAGGTCTCTCGGAGCAACACTTTGACGGCGTCGGGCGTCGAGCTGAACATGACGCCCTCGTACTGGTTGCCGCCGTCGATGAGGCACGCGAGGCGGCGTCCTAGCTTGGGGGGCACCATGCCCAGGTACTCGCCAGACTCGGTGCGCACGGCCAGGTCGCCGTCGCGCCGTTCCAACCGCACTGGTGCGCCGGTGGATATGAAGGGCCGCTCTGAATCTGGCGCGGGAGCGAAGAGCGTCACCTGCGCGCTCTTGCCGCTGTCGCTAATGAACAGCCGCGGAGCGATGCGCGGAACACCTATCGAGGTGGGCTTCGGCGCCGATGGCATAGTGGCCAGCCGCTCCAGGTTCTTGCGGGCGATGGTGTTGTTGGGGGCGATTTCCAGGGATCGCGCGAAAGCATGGCGCGCTCCATCCGTGTCGCCTATCTCCATGAGAGACTTCCCTAGCCGGTTGCAGGCCTCCCAGTCGTTGGGCGACATGTCCAGCACCTCGCGGTTCACCGCCGCCGCTTCTTCCCAGCGGCACTCCATCGCGAGTGTGATTGCTTTGCGAGATTTGTCCCTCAGGACTCTCTCTTGGTCGTCTTCCTGGTAGACCATGTATTCCTCCCGCCCCCGCCGCAATGCCTCCCCCAGACATGCCACGGCTATGTGTGCTCTACTCTGCTCTGCTGGCCGCACAAGCGGTAATGCCCGCGCGGTGGTCCCCAATCGAAACGGCTTCGGTTGCTGATGCCGGCGGAGCTTCGTTTCGATGACTTCTGGCCGGTCTCCATCGGCTTCGCGCCTACGCCAAGCGCTAGATTTCCGTAACTCCCCTCAGTGCGTCAAGAGGTTTTTGCGTGAATCTAAGAAAGAATTAAAGCACCGTGGTCTGGAATCTGGCCAGGGCGGGCGCGTGCCATTGCCGTGTTGGGCCCGCTGGAGCAAGCTCCCAGCCCGCCACACGAGAGAAAACGCTTTGAAGCTGGGGACGTCAGGCCCAATTGTCACGCCCGGTCCAACTCGAAGGCGGCGTGGAGCACCCGGACTGCCTCGTCCACCTGGGACTCGTCCACGATGCAGG
>JBJKQC010000376.1:0-3399 GCA_046705745.1 Dehalococcoidia bacterium | reverse complement strand
TCCCTACAGTAACTATTCCTTTTGAGGTCGTTTCACCTCCGGTGAATTTGGTCTGGGCACCGGTCCGCCTGCCGCGCGGCCAATGTGCCCGCGCGGCAGGCGGACCGGAAAAGGACTAGGTGTTCCTTCGCTATTCCCATCAGTATCAGGAGGACAGATGCGAGTTGCGATGTTGGTAAGCGCCCCAGTTAACAGAGACCTCATCCAGCGGGCGGAGCGTGGTCTCTTGCCAAGGCAGGACTTTGCGGTCTTGGCGAAAGAGTTGAATGCCGAGCTCATCACACCGTTCGAGCGAGGCGGAAAGGCCGCTGGCTGGTCAGGCAAAGCGCGCTCGATGCTCCAAGCTGCATGGGCGGGTTTCTCCAAGCGCAATGACTATGACGTCATCATCTCGGACGTAGACAGGGTAGGGGTGCTCCTGGCCTCACTGCTCAAGGCCACCCGGACGCACCGCCGTCACATCGTTATCTGCCATGGGAAGATGGCCCACCCTGTGGACCGGCGCCTCGTGCGTATGCTGGGGCTGTACAACCAGATAGACCGCTTCGTCTGCTATGGGCCAGAGATCGCTGCGCAAGTCCGCTCCTCGTTGCCTATTGACGGAACGCGGGTAGTCACCTTGCGGCATGCAGCGGACCACCGGTTCTGGAAGCCATTGGAGGTTGACCAGCGGCAGAAGGTCGTGAGCGCGGGCCTGTTCCAGAGAGACTATCGGACGCTGATAGAGGCGGTCCGTGGCATGGACATCATGTTGGAGATCGCGGGGCACAGCCCATGGGTGCCGGAGCGTACCCGCATGTTGACCGATGCAACCATCCCGGAGAACGTCCGGCTCAGCAGCCATGACTACGCATCACTGCGGGAAGTGTATGCTTCTGCCACGTGTATCGGCGTCCCGCTTGTGGAGCACGATACTCAGGCCGGGTCTCTGGTGGTCTACGAGGCCATGGCCATGGGCAAGCCGGTCATTGTTACACGCACCAGGGGCCAGGCCGCCATGAAGATGATTGACCATGGGGAGACAGGGTTCTATGTCGAGCCCGGCGACGTTCAGGGCTGGCGGGAAGCTATCTCCTACCTCAACGCGCATCCAGATGAAGCCATGCGCATGGGGCAGAACGCTCGCCGGGTGGTGGAGGACGGCCTGAACCTCGATACCTTCGTCAATGACTTCGTGGCTGTCGTGAAGCGCGCCGTCTCATAGACCTTGGAGCGTTTGCGATCGACTCGTGCACCCGCAACTTCTCTAGCGGTTTGGCATGCCAAGCCGCTAGAGGGTACTCAACTTAGTGACCGGTGAAGGCCCAGACACCTTGGATCCCCCCGTTGGAAGGCCACGACACGCTCGGATTGAACCGGCGGAGGGCAACTCTTCAGCACGCTGCGAGCATGTCTTCTAACGCCGCTCGCTCGCTTGTCGTCACCGACAATGCCCACGTCGCCTTAATAGTCACCCAGTCGATAGCGTAGGTGCACCAATCGGCTTGCCGCGGAGGACGCCACTCATCGGGGCCTTTATCGCCCTTGCTCCGGTTGGCCGAGGATGTCACTGCGATTAAGTGGTCTGGGTAGGCTAGGTTGTTGGCATATGCTTCTCTGCGGGCGGCGCCCCAGGTCCACGCCCCGGAATAGTATGCGTTGGCCAGCGGGACCATATGGTCGATGTCTAAGGCGCTCGGCGTTGTCACCACGGTGCCGGAATACGGGTCGATCCACCTTCCGCCGGCCACGGTGCATTGCTGGCTGTTCGTGAACCACACGGGAACCACGGACTCTGCGATAAGCACCTCCTGCCGGGTGTTCTGGCAGTCGCCGTCGGCATCGGTCCAGAGGCGCCACTGGCTTCGGTCGTAGGGCGGCACATCCCTGGGCGGCATATCCACGAGAAGAGATGCCAACGTCGCCTGGGCCGCCTGCCCCTTCCCTGACGGTACACCACGTGCGTTTGGGTCGCCTGGCAGGAGACCATTGCCGGCCAGCACCGCGATGGTAATGACCAGCGCCACCAGCAGCACTGCAATCAGTAGTGTAAGCTGCGGTGCTCTCCGGCCACGTGTGGGGTGGGACAAGTTCTGGCACCTCTCACGAGATGACGGGTATTTTCGGACTACGTGCGACTGCGGTCATGAGGCATATGACAACGGTTCAAGACCATTTGGCAGTCTAAGGCCCTCTGCAGGGCTCCGAAAGGTCCCAAGCTGACTATCGGAGCACGCCTCGGGTAGGTGAGCGGGCCTGATCGGGGTGGCGTCTCCACTGCGTCGACGCCTATACTAGTTGCATCTTCCGCATCGCGGCTTGGCGGCCGCTTCGCCCATGGGGCTGTAGCTCAGTTGGGAGAGCACCTGCTTTGCAAGCAGGGGGTCAGGGGTTCAAGTCCCCTCAGCTCCACCAGACGATACGGAAGATAGAACCAGAGACTCCTGCAGAGCCGACGCCGTTGTTGGTAGGGGCAAGGTGGACTCCACGGTCACCTAGTCCCACCAGGGCAATCGCGTTCTCCGGCCGCCATGCACGTTCCCCTTCCCGCAGGACATCCTATACGCCAACATGTCCAGGGTTGCGGCCTATCGCACAGCTCCCATCCTAACCTTCCCTCTCAGGGGAAAGAGACTTTGCGATTGCCCTGTCGGTCTCCTTCTACACCTCCGCCTTTGTGAAGCAGAGGTCGAGTCTCACACCAGTGCCGACGCCGGAGACCCTACGCTTGCTACCTGCCTTGCGGACACATTGCGGCTGGGTCGATGTGCGGACACCAGCGCGTGCGGAACGATGGCCCGACGAATGGCGTCGGACATACCGGCGCGCAATTGGGCCGGTCCCCTGGTGGCGGCGTGCCACCGGTGGGCCACCTAGCGTAACCCGCCTTTGCCCACTCTCGGGACGGTACGTAGTTAGACGATGGCGTGCCGAGCCCGGAAAAGCCTGATCCCTTGTAGATGTCGATGAGGCTCAGCATTGATCCCTCGCTGAATCGATAGGTACCGCTCAGGTCCGGAATGGCCGCGTAGTGGTCGAAGCACAGCCGGCACATCACCCCAAAGATTACGTAGTTGGGCGAACCTGCGTAGTAGCACTGGTCCCCCACTTGCACCGTGGACCCACATGGCGGATTGGCCCCGGCCGTGGCGCACGCCGGACGGTAGTTCTGGTAGATCCACGCGTTGTTGTGCAGCTCGATGATGTCCCACGTGTAAGAGCCCGTTGAAATGCTGTCCAGCGTGTCGCAGACGTCCTCTTGCTGGGAGCTGCTGAGCCGGCCAAAGGTTGACTTCAGCGCCGCCACCGCATGTTCGAGCTCGGCGGTCACATCTGGTCCGCAGACGAATGCCGGCGGCGGCGGTGCTTGGACCTGTTCCGGCGGAAACGAGATCGAAGTGCTCGTGAGGCGGATGAAGG
>JBJKQC010000375.1:0-6642 GCA_046705745.1 Dehalococcoidia bacterium | reverse complement strand
GGCTGAGGCTGCTCACGGGCGAAGCATCGGGCAGCGGGCAATAGCAAGTGGCGGATGGTGCGGATGCTTCGCCCCCACACCGCGTAAGGAGGTCTGACCCATGAATGCACCCGGCTTGCGGTTCCGAGAGCTCCTGGCCCGCCCCCAGACCATCCAGATACCGGGCGGGTTCAGCCCGCTCATGGCCAGGATGGTCGAGAAGCTGGGCTTCGAGGCCTTTTTCATGGCCGGCTCCCAGACCTCCGGCTACGTCTATGGCCTGGCGGACGTCGGCGTCATCTCCTTGACGGAGATGGCCCAGCAGGCCGCTCGCGTGGCCGCAGGCTGCGACATCCCCGTCTTTGCCGACGGCGACACCGGCTTCGGCAACGCCATCGGCGTCTACCGCTCGGTCCAGGAGTACGCCCGGGCCGGCGTCGGCGCCATGTCCATCGAGGACCAGGAGGCGCCCAAGAAGTCCGGCACCTCCGCCGGCCGCCGCTGCATCCCCGCCGACGAGGCCGTGGGCAAGATACGCGCCGCCGTGGCCGCGCGTGACGCCGTTGGCTCCGACATGGTCATCATCGCCCGCTGCGACACCATCGGCTCGGAGGGCGGCACCTTCGAAGAGGCCATCGTGCGCTGCACGCGCTACGTCCGCGAGGGCGGCGCCGACGCCATTTGGATCAACACCGTCGGCACGCGGGAGGAGATTCGCGAGGCCTGCGCCCGCATCCCCGGCCCGGTCATCCCGCTGTACGGCGGACCGCCGCCGGCGCCGTCCATTGAGGAATGGCAGGACCTCGGCGCATCGGCAGTCCTCTACCCCGCGCTGACCACCACGGTGGGCCTTCAGGCCCTCTGGGAGTTCCTGAACGACTTCAAAGAGCGTGACATCGTCGCGCAGCGGGAGTGGGGCCAGCGGGCGCGCCAGGGCCGTTGGGGCGCCGTCACCATCGAGGACTTCCTCCAGGTGAACAAGCAACGCACCTCCGAAATGGAAGCGGAATTCCTTCCGACCGACCTCCAGCGTGACTACACTCACACCTGGGGCCACCCGACGGAGGCGTGAAGGAGCGCTGACGGCCAAACCCAGCGTCCGTCAGCCTAGTCGCATGCTGATACGGAGGATTTTCATGGCCAAGGCTTTTCCGCGCATAACCGTCGACCCGAATCAGATGGCCGGCATGCCTTGCCTCCGCGGCCTTCGTGTTCCAGTGGCCACCGTAATCGAAATGCTGGCTCAGGGCATGACCCGTGAGGAAATCCTGAACGATTATCCCGGCCTCGAGCCGGAGGACTTGGTAGAGGCGCTTCGCTACGCGGCGGAGGCGCTTCGAGAGCGGGAATTGCCGTTGGTCAGCGACACGTAAGACCATCTGACGGCCAGGGCCCTGCCCCTAATCGAATCGTAGAGGACCACCCTTGGACATCACCACTGCCGTCCTCGCCGTTGTCGCAGGCCTGCTGGCCGTTGCGCTGGCCGCCGCTGTCCTGCGCCGCCCGTCGGCGCCGCGGGTCGACCTCACCCAGGCCACGGAGCACCTGCTCACCATCGCCGAGCAGCGCCTGAAGCTGGAGTCGCAGGCCGGCGCGGCAGACCTGGACACCAAGAAGCAGCTCATCGACCAGCAGCTCAAGGCCATGAAGACGGAGCTGGAGCGGGTCAACAGCCTGGTCCAGACCATCGAGAAGGACCGGGAGGCCAAGTTCGGCTCGCTGGCGACGCAGCTCAAGGCCATGGGCGAGCAGACCCTGGCCCTCACTAGCTCTACCAACGCTCTGCGCGAGGCCCTCAGCAGCTCCCGCGCCCGCGGCCAGTGGGGCGAGCGGATGGCCGAGGACATCCTTCGCCTCATCGGGTTCATCGAGGGCGTCAACTACCGCAAGCAGTCGACGCTGGACGGCGGCTCCCGTCCGGACTTCGTCTTCCTGCTCCCCGGTGGCCTCAAGATGAACATGGACGTCAAGTTCCCGCTGGACAATTATCTGCGGGCGTTGGAGGCGCCCACCGAGCCCGAGCGCGCGGGGTACGAGCGTGCCTTCCTGCGGGACGTGCGGGCGCGCATCAAGGAGATCACGACGCGGGAGTACATCGACCCCGAGGGCGGGACGGTCGACTACGTGCTGCTCTTCATCCCCAACGAGAGCGTCTACGCCTATATCCATCAGCTGGACGGCGGCGTCATGGAGGCAGGGCTGCAGAGCCACGTCGTCTGCTGCTCGCCGCTCACGCTCTTCGCCGTCCTCGCCGTTGTCCGGCAGGCCATCGACAACTTCCACTTGCAGAAGGCTTCCGACGAGATCGTCTCGCTGCTGGGCCGCTTCGGCAGCGAGTGGGAGAAGTTCAAGGTCAGCATGGACACCCTGGGCCGGCGGCTCGAGTCCGCCCAGGCCGCCTACCAGCAGGCCATGGGGACGCGCACGCGCCAGCTGGAGCGGCCGCTGGCCCAGATCGAGGAGCTTCGCCGCCGCCGTGGCCTGCCCATTGCCGCTTCAGGTATTGCCGATGACCACGAACCCCTGGCATTGGCAGAAGGCTTAGACAGTCCTGAACTAAAGGACACTTCGGTCGGCGGACCGGAATGATTGAATGGCCCCACCACCGAGAAAGTAGGTGATGGGATGTCTTACGCGAAATCCGCCCGTGTCTGGTATGCCCGAAGTGTAGACGCCGTCCGGCCTTGGCCTTCCCGTGGCATGGCAGGCCTTCGCCGCTGGTACGGGAGCAGCGTCGTGTTTGCCAAGTCCGCATACGCACGCACATTGGAATCGCTTCGCAGACAGTCCGGCGCCCCGGGCGCGGATGAGGCGAAGCCCCTAGACGAGCCGCTTCAGGAGGCCGTGGAGGCAGCCGTGCAAAAGGCGGACCGGACGCCCGTCAGTGCCGCGCCTGTGGCGGATGCCCCTCGCCGGCCCAAGGTCCGCCGTTCCCGGCCCAAGGCGGGCGCGGACATCAAATAGCCTCCCGACCGCGTTGGCGCGCTAGGGTCTTGGAGGCCCATGTCCGGTGGGATGCGACACAACTTAGCTTTGAGAGGGGAGACGCCTATGTCGTTCAGCATCATGTCCCGGCTCTGGCACATCCGTGAGCGCAGCGTGAGACATCGTTACGGCGCTTCGCCTCGCCGTCCGCTGCCTATGACGGACGAACGCTTGCCTTATGAGTGGCGCCAAGAAGGCGAGCGCCGCGCTCGCGAACGCGCCAGCCGCTAGGCCCGATCTGAGATGGGTCCCAGCTTTGGCCAGCCCCTATTCCCCTCGTGAGGGGCATAGGGGCTGCAATTCGCAGTTGAAACCCGTTGACGTCATTGGTCTACTATGCATCAATGCGACCGGGAGCGACATTCGCTACAAGGAGGCACCTATGGGTAACATTCAGAGTACTTTCCGCGCTTGGTACGTGAAGGGTGTGGGCAAGCTGCGTCAGTGGACGTCGAGGAAGAAGGCGTAGCTTCGCCTGGCCGGCGGGTTTCAGAGCAGATGACGGGCAGCGGCAGTGTATGTGAGGGGACTGCTTCTGCCCGCCGCTCTTCATTTCCAAATAGCCGCGTCCTTATGCTCGTGCGGACTCAATGCTCCTGGTTGTCCCCTGAGCCGCCCCCTCGTTTGCCCTTCGTCTCTTCCCCTGCGTGACCCATCGAAGACACGCTTTCGGTGATGTGCGAAAGCGTTACTACGTTTGGCCTTTCCCTAGCACGGACAGGCGGCGTGCCGGACGTTGCATCTCTGTAAGATGCAAAGGAACGCTACACCTACTGAGGCTGGTTAAGGCAGGACCTGGCTTGCCACCGAGGCGGAGCCGGCATGGGGCCGCCTGCAGTGCAACAGATCATCCTCTCCACCATCATTGTGATTGCCTTCGGTCTCCTCCTGACCGAACGGCTCCGGATGGACATCGTCGCTCTTCTCATCATCTTCGCCCTAGCGGTGACACGTATCTTGACTCCGGACGAGGCGTTCTCCGGCCTTGCCAGCGAGCCCGCCGTCATCGTTGCTGCCATATTCGTCCTCAGCCGGTCGCTGGAGCTCACCGGCCTTTCCGACCTGATCGCCCGGGGGATCGTGCGCCTTTCCGGAGACGGCCAGTCTCGGCTGCTGTCGGTGATGATGCTCACCGCATCCGTGCTCTCGGCCTTCAGCTACCACCTGACTACGACCGCCACGATGATGCCGGTCTTGCTCAAGCTCTCGCGAGAGCGGAATATCCCCGCCTCCAAGCTCCTCATGCCCCTTTCTTTCGCCGCGTCGCTGGGCGTCACCCTCACCATTGTGGCCGCACCGTCCTTCCTATTGGCCCGCACGCTCTTACAGCAGGCCGGCCGGCCGGCCCTCGCCTTCTTTTCCGTCACGCCCATTGGGGCCTGCCTCGTGGCCCTTGGCGCACTGTACGTCCTCATCGTCGGGCGTTTTCTCTTGCCGGCCCGGCGGGGCCACCAGTCCAGTGAGGCGCTGTTCCGAAGCGACAGCTTCTTTACCGAGCTCACCATTCTGCCCAACTCCCGATTCGCTGGGTCGGAGATAGACAAGCTCAAGAATGCCGAGCTCCACTCCCTTGACGTGGTCAAATGGCTCCGTAACGGCCAGGCCGTCCGGACCCCGTTCAAAGACCATGTCTTGGAGCCGGGAGACTTGCTTCTGGTCAACCTTTCGCCAGATGAGCTTGCAACGCTAAGGCAGCAGCGGCGGGGGATAGAACTGAAGCCTATCGAGCAGTTCGGCGCACCCGTCCCGGGAAGCGAAGGGCCGGGCGAGGAGCTCTCCGCCCACATGGTGCAAGCCGTGGTCATGCCGGGTTCCCAGCTTGCCGGGTCCACCATTGCGGCAAGCGACCTGCAGCAACGCTATGGGGTGGTCGCCCTGGGCCTGTCCCGGCAGGGAGAGCCTGCTTCACAAGAGATAGACCACATCCCCCTGCGCGTGGGAGATGTCCTGGTGCTGGAGGGCGACGAGGAGGAGCTCCTCCGCCTTACGCAAGACCAGTCGGCCCTGCTGCTGACCCCGTTCACCGGCCAGCCTCAGGCGTACCCGAAGCTCCGATTGGCCGCCGCGATCATGGCCGGCACAATTGGCCTTGCGGCGTCCCGCGTCCTGCCGATCGAAGTGGCCATGCTCGCCGGCGCGCTGGCGATGGTCCTGTCCGGCTGCATCACCGTACGCCAGGCCTACACCGCCATTGACACCCGCATCTTTCTCTTCATCGCCGGCGCCGTGCCCCTCGGCCTGGCCATGCAAAAGACCGGGGCGGCCGACCGCGTCGCGGCCTTCTTGCAGGCGGGCATGGCCCACTGGCCGCAAGCGCTCACGCTCTTCGTGCTCTTCGCCGTGTCCGCAGTCATCACCCAGCCGCTTTCCGACGCAGCCACGCTCGCCGTGTTTGGACCCGTAGCGATTGCACTGGCCCACGCCTTAGGACAGCCGCCAGAGGCCTATGTGCTGGCCGTTGCATTCGCCGCCGTGGTTGCGTTCATCACGCCCATCGGCCACCTGAGCAACTTGCTGGTGTTTGGTCCCGGCGGATACCGGTTCTCCGACTTCGTGAAGGTCGGGACGCCGCTCACCATCTTGGCGGGACTCGTCGTGGCCTGGCTGACGCCCTTGGTGTTCTCATAACTGCTCAATGCCCAAGCGCTCCGCGTCCGGTTGGCTTGCCCGCCTGGGCTTTCTGGACACGGCGATCAGCGCTGTGTTGGCCGCCCAGGTCCCCAGCACCAGCAAGAACGCCGCCTTGTAGTTTCCCGACCAGTCGCGCATGGCGCCAAGCACCAAGGCGCCGGTGCCTCGCGTCGTGCTCGCGAGCGGCAGCATAGCGCCGCGCACCGCGCCGATGTTCGCCCGCCCAAAATACTCGGCGCTGAGCAGTGTGTGGAGCTGGAAGTAGGACCCCAGGACCAGGCCCTGGTAGGCGGCCCAAAGGAACAGTGTGGCCGGGCTGCTCACCAGGAACAACAGGAAGGCCACTCCGGCCCCGGCAGCCATCGTGTGGACGATCATGAGCGACCGTACGGGGTAACGCCCAGCCAATGTGCCCCACACGACCCGGCTGACGATGTTCGACGCTCCATAGACGGAGACGGCCGCCGCTGCCAGACCAGCGCCAAAGCCGATGTCCTCAAAGTGCGGTATCCATTGGGACTGGAATCCCGTCACGCCGAAGCCCGTGAGCGTGAAGGCCGTGGCTATCAGCCAGAAGCTGCGCGTGCGGAGCGCCTCGTTCCGCGTCAGGCTGTCTTCGGCTGCTGCTACGGTGACTGCCCGGGTCATCGCGGCAGCGGGCGCGGATGTGGTCCCATCGCCGTCCAGCTGCTGGCCCACATGCTCGGGACGGGTGCGCAGGACGAGCGTAAGCGGCAGCAGCACAACGGTGGTGAGCACGCCGTACCACAGCCAGGCGCTCCTCCAACCGAAAAGGGCCATCAGCCCCGTTATGAGCAAGGGGAACACCATGGGGCCGGATGCCTCGCCGACGCTGGCAACCAACAAGGCGCGGACCCGCCTGCGGGAGAACCACTTCAGGATCAGCGCCTCCCACATGGTGAGGCTGACCAGCGCGGCCCCAGCGCCGCCCACCACCCCATACCAAAAGAAGAACCAGAGTGGGTGCTCCACCCATCGTACGGCCGAGAGGGAGGCGCCCAGCAGCAGGACACCCAGGGGGCTGTC
>JBJKQC010000374.1:0-2991 GCA_046705745.1 Dehalococcoidia bacterium | reverse complement strand
CGGCCTTGCTGCGGCCTTGCTGCGGCTTTGCTGTGGCTTGTTGCGGCTTGTTGCGCCCCTGCTGCGATTAGGAGGATACCCATGCCCCAACCGAACACCATTACCCCGTCGCCCTACCGTCGCGAATCTCGATTCCACTGCCTCCCGTGAATCGCTTGAAGCCGCCGATGGGGTTGCATGGCCAGGGCCCAAACTCTTATGTGCTTCTTATATATAAACTTGACAATGCTACGCTCAACTATCAGAATGAATAGAGCTTACCGGGTGTCCACTCGCGGAAGGCGGCGTCAAGGATGAGTGTGTAACGATCAGGGAAGCTGATGCATCTAAGCTATAGATAGGTGGTCTCGCAAGGAGGGACCGATGGCGAAGGACTATTACAACGTCCTGGGAGTCTCTAGGGGCGCCTCGGAAAAGGAAATCCGGTCGGCGTACCGGAAGCTCGCCCGGAAGTACCACCCGGACGTGAATCCCGGGGATGCAGCCGCAGAGGCCAAGTTCAAGGAGATCAACGAGGCCTACCAGGTGCTCTCCAATCCGGAGAACCGAAAGAAGTACGACCAGTTCGGCGAGAACTGGCGACATGCGGACCAGTTCACCGGCGCCGGGGCCGGCCAAGCGGGGTCGCCATTCACCTGGTTCTCTCGCAGCCGGCGCGGTAGCCGCCCCTCCGGCGGTCAGGACTTTGGCGGCTTTGGAGGACTGGGCGACATGTTTGGCGACATGTTTGGCACGGGACGGACGCATACTACCGTCGAGGACTTCCCTCCTCGGGCGACGGAGGTCCCCGTGACCATCACGCTAGAAGAGGCGTATCACGGCGCCAAGCGGACGGTCCAAATGCCGTCCGATCCGCTCTCCGGTGGGCCCGGCCGCGTGCTGGAGGTAAACATTCCGGCGGGCGTCCAGTCTGGTTCCAAGGTGCACATAGGTGTGCAGGACAAGGGCGGGCCGCCGATGGACATCAACCTGCTGGTGAGCGTAATGCCACACTCCCTGTTCGAGCGAAGGGGAGACGACCTCCTCGTTACAGTCAACGTGCCGCTGTTGGACGCGATGCTCGGCGGCGAGGTGGAGGTGCCGCTCATCACCGGCCGGCGGGCCGCGCTCAAGGTGCCGGCGGAGACGCAGAACGGACGTGTGTTCCGCCTCGCGGGCAAGGGGATGCCCCGCAAGAGCTCTCCGGGCATGCACGGGGACCTGTTGGCAACGGTGAAGGTGGTGCTGCCAAAGGGCCTGACGGCCGAGCAGCGCAGGCTGTTCGAGCAGTTGCGCGAGCTGAGCCCTGCCTAGCAGGCGGACGAGCGCCGTGGCCTGAGAGGAGCGGAAGTGATGGAGCAAACCAAAAGCGCGCGGGACGAGCCCTGCTATGTGATTAGCGTGGCTTCGCGCATGGTGGGTGTCCACGCGCAGACGCTTCGCTATTACGAGCGCATCGGACTGATTGCGCCAGCGCGATCGCGAGGAAATATCCGAATGTACTCGCAACAGGACGTCGACTTGGCACGGTGGATCAAATCGCTCATCGATGACCTCGGCATCAACCTGGCTGGCGTGGAAGTAATCATTCGGATGAACGCGCATATGGCGGAGCTGGAGCGCCAGGTGCGGGAACTTAGAAAGAAGCTGGAGGCGGCAGGCGCCTAGCGTATGGGGTGGCCAGAGCACGGAATCGCCTTCCGTGCCAAGACGGTAGAAACGGAGAAGACTAATGGTATTCAAACAAGAAGACTTCACTGAGCAGGCGCAGGAGGCCATCGGGACCTCGTACGACATCGTCCGGCGCTTCCGCCATGCTCAATGGGATGTGGAGCACGTCGTCCTGGCGTTGCTCGAAAATTCCAAAAGCGTGCCGGTGCAAATCCTGACGCACCTGAACGTAGACGTGGACCGGGTGCGGGAGGAAGTCACCAAGGCGTTGGAGGCGACGCCAAAGCTGGCGGCGCCGTCCAACCAGCTCTACCCGACGCCGCGCGCGCAAGCGTTGCTGCAGGCCGCGAAGGAGGAAGCGGAGCGCCTGCACGATGAGTACATCGGCACGGAGCACCTGTTCATCGCTGCCATTTCTGATGAGCGTGGGGACACCGCGCGCATCTTGTCGCGGTATGGGGTGGACAAGGAGCGCGTGTACCGGGCGCTGCAGCAAATCCGCGGCGGCCACCGGGTGACGGACCCTCGGGCCGAGAGCCGCTACCAGGCGCTGGAGAAGTACACCATCGACCTGACGGCCCTGGCGCGCGAGGGCAAGCTGGACCCGGTCATCGGCCGGGCGGCTGAGATCCGTCGGGTGATGCAGACGCTCACCCGGCGCACCAAGAACAACCCGGTCATCATCGGCGGCGCGGGCATTGGCAAGACCGCCATCGCGGAAGGCCTGGCCCAGCGCATCATCGCGGATGACGTCCCGGAGTCGCTGCGCGGCAAGCGGGTGCTGGCCTTGGACATGGCGGGCATCGTTGCCGGCAGCAAGTTCCGCGGCGAGTTCGAGGAGGGGCTCAAGTCCGTCATCGACGAGATGAAGGAGGCCCAGCGAGAGGTCATCCTGTTCATCGACGAGCTGCACACCATGGTCGGCGCCGGCGCGGCCGAGGGCGGCATCGACGCAGCCAACATCATGAAGCCGGCGCTGGCTCGCGGCGAGCTTCAGGTCATCGGGGCGACGACGCCGGACGAGTACCGCAAGTACATCGAGAAGGACTCGGCCTTGGAGCGGCGATTCCAGCCCATCTGGCTGGAGGAGCCTTCCGTGGAAGAGACCATAGAGATACTGCGCGGGTTGAAGCCACGTTACGAGGCGCACCACAAGGTGACTTACGACGACGGCGCGCTCGTGGCTGCGGCGCGGTTGAGCGCCCGATACATATCCGACCGGCACCTGCCTGACAAGGCGGTGGACCTGCTGGACGAAGCGGCGGCCAAGCTGCGCTTGGACCACGAGAGCCTGCCGCCTGAGCTAAACGAGCTTGAGCGCAGGATAAAGCAGCTTAAGGA
>JBJKQC010000373.1:0-3241 GCA_046705745.1 Dehalococcoidia bacterium | reverse complement strand
GCGCAAGCATCATGCCGCCGAGAATGAAGAGCGTGATCGGCGTGTTCAGCGGGATCCGCAGCCGCACGAGCGCGTAGGCCGCCCACGCGCTGACGACGACAACCCCGGCGATCGACGCGGCGGTGACTACCACGCTGTTGAAGAGGTAGTTCACAACCCCGAGGTTCCAGGCGTCGACGTAGTTCGACCAGCGGAACTGGCTCGGCAAGCCCCATGCAGACCCGAACAACTCGGCGTTGTTCTTCAGTCCTGAAAGCACCATCCAGAGCAATGGCGCGATGATGGAGGCCGCGAGCACGAAGAGCAGCGTGTAGATGCCCGCGCTGATCGTCACGTTTCGGATCCGTCGCACGAACCGTGCGAGCGCAACGGACTGCGGGACGGCGGTCGCCGTCCGATTACCTTCCATCTCAATACTCCACCGTCTGGCGGCCGGTCATCAACAGTTGGGCCATCGACGCCACGAAGGTGATCACGAAGATCACGCTGGCGATCGCGGCGGCATAGCCCATCTTGTCGTTGAAGAAGGCGGACAGGTACAGCCAAGTGCTGAGCACCTGACTGGAATTGTTCGGCCCGCCGGCGGTGGTTGCCATGATCTCGTTGAACACAAGGAAGGCGCCGGAAATCGTGATGATCAACAGGATAGCCGTCATGTCTTTCACCATCGGGACCGTTATGTTCCGGAACGCCTGCAGCTTCGACGCCCCGTCGATGTACGCGGCCTCGTAGTACTCGCGGGGAATCTTCTGCATCGCCACGATGAAGAGCACCATGATTTCGCCGGTCGATTGCCATTGGCTCATGGCAATGATCCCCCAGATCCCGGTGGTCTCGATTCCCAGCCAGGCATGCGCCCACTCGGGATGGCCGAGCGCCACGAGAGCCTGATCGAGGAGCCCGATCTGCGGGTTGTAGAGGAAGAGGAACAGAAGCCCGATGATCGTGATGGAGATCGTGACCGGCACGAAGTACACGATGCGGAAGAAGCTGCGCAGGCGGGCGACGACGAACTCCTCCACGAGCCCAGCCAGTACGAGTCCAAATCCGACTTGGACGACGACGGATGTCACCGCGTAGAAGATGTTGTTGATCAGTGCGCGCCAGAAGACCGGATCACTGGCGAGGGCCTGGTAATTGCCGATGCCTACCCACTTCTGAGTAGGAGAGTATGCATTCCATTGGTAGAGACTGAGACGGAAGTTGTCGAGTACCGGGTAGTAGACGAAAATCCCGAGTAAGGCCACTGCCGGCAGGGCATAGAGCATCGCCGGGACGTGGCGCAGCCGTTCGGTCATTCCTGCTCCTTGCCGGGTTCGGGGCCTGTGTTGCGAGACGGCGGCCGGACGGCCGCCGTCTCGCTCAGTGCGCTACTGGGAGGCGCTTGCCTTCGCTTTGGCGGCTGCAGCCTGGACGTTCTGGACCGCCTGCTGGGGTGACTCGTTCCCGCCGATCACCGCTTCTGCGGCATTCAGGTATGCCGTGGCGACGTCCGTCTGCGTCACAGTATCCAGCCAGATGGCCATGTGACTCGCGCTGTTGATATCGTTCAACGCCGTGATGTTCTGCTGGAACGTGTTGCTGGTCGTGGCCGATCCCAAGACTGGGCTAAGCCAGTTGAGCTGCTTCACCATCTGCTGGGCGTTCTGCATGTCGGAGAAGTACTTCAGGAAGCTCAGCACGATGTTCATGTGCTGCGTCTTGGCATTGACGAGGAAGAGGTCTGGCGCTCCTTCGAGGATGGTGGAACTACCTGCGGCACCCGTTGGGAATGGAAGCTGGAAGAAGTCCCAGTTGCTCACGAAGCTCGCCGGGGCTCCCTGTGCCGCAGTGAAAGACGGGAAGTCTGCCTGCTCTACATACATCATCGCCGCCTTACCCTGGACGAAGTTCTGGACGGCCTGGTCGTGGGTGATGCCGTTTGACTTCGGGGTGAGACAGTGCGTGTTCAAATCCTGAAGCGCTTGGAAGGCCTGCAAGTAGCCGGGATCGGTGAACGCACCCGTTGATGGATCGTAGTCCTTCTGGAGTGTGTCCCAGGGCACGTAGTACGCGTTGAGCTGAGTCATGTAGTGGATCGCGGGCCAGCCGTACACGTTGCCGAAGCTGATCGGCTGGATGCCTGCCGCCTTGATCGTGTCGCACAGGTTGAGGAGGTCCGACATGGATGTCGGAACCGTCCAGCCGTGGTCCTTGAAGATCTTGGTGTTGTAGGCCATGAACTTGGCGTCCAGGTCGATCGGGATTCCGTAGAGCTTGCCGTCGTAGGTCGCCGCGTCAAGCGCCCCTGCGGCGTACTCGTTCTTCCAGCTGGTGTTCAGTACGGGCTGGGTCAGATCGGCCACCAGACCGGCCCTGACGTACTTGGTGGTGAAATCGCCTGCCCACGAGAAGAAGATGTCGGGCAGCTGGTTCGCTGCTGTCAGAACGCGAAGTTTGTCCTTGATCGGCTGGTCGGCCACGGCCTGAAGGTCGACGTGCACGCCCGGGTTCGCCGCCTCGTAGCCTTTCACGAGGTTCTGCCAGTACGGCGCGTACTGCGGTTCGGGCCACTTCTCGAGGATCGAGATCGTGCCCGACAGGGGTGCGGTCGAGGCGGCTGCCGCGGAGCTGGCCGGGGCTGCCGCGCTCGCCTGACTGGACGGAGCGGCCGACGCCGCGCTGCCGGGAGTGGCCGTCGCGCCGCCTCCACTGCATGCTGCGAAGAGGACCGCCGCCGATGCGACGAGCGCAAGTGTGGGACGCAAGGCGCCGGATCCCCAGCTTCTGGTGGTACCCATGGTCGTTGGCGACTCCCTTCTCATTGCCGGCAGGCTGCGGACCCGCCGGTGGCTCTCGGTGCCTGCCTCAGGCCTCGGCACCGTCCTCGGATGCGGTAACCAACGCGTGTTGGACTGTTGCGTCTCGCTCCTCCTCTTCTTCCGGGGTGAAGGGACTCCCGTGCCCGAACGCTCCGAATGCTTCGCATGTGCGGGCAGCCACCTGCGCCGCCGCCGCCAGCGTCTCGGCTCTCGCCTCGCCGCCGAATGCCCCCACCAGGAAGCGTCCGGTGAAGGCATCGCCCGCCCCCAATGTGTCCGTCACCCGCGCCGACACCACGGGCTGGCGCCACACTCGCGTGCCGTCGAACACCATCGCGTCCTCGGCGCCCCGCGTCGCCAGCGCGAGCTGCACCCCCCGTCCCGCCGCGTATCGAAGCAGTGCCTCGGTCGCAGCAGGATCGAGGTCACTCGCGGAGAAA
>JBJKQC010000372.1:0-4483 GCA_046705745.1 Dehalococcoidia bacterium | reverse complement strand
TTATCCTAGTTCGTTCGGCATCACCATGAGAATCGTCCGGCGACACGAGTCGGCGGCGATGCGGCTGCGTCCCATGATTGCCTCCGGAGTGGGATTGGAACGGCCCATTCGGAACCGAGTTGTCGTTTCAGCGGCACTTCGAGGGCGGTCCCTCAGCAGGCGTATTTAGACGATGAAGCCTTGGCTGAGAAAGAAGTGTCGTTCTAGATTAGAATAGCAGGGAGAACATATATACTATAGTATCACGAGGTGCATTTTGCGGAAGGCCAGCCCAGCCAGGATCCGAGGGATTTCGGTCGCCTGGTCCCGTTCGTCCTGATCGTGAAGCGTGAGTAGTCGTCTTCGAACGCGGAGCAGTCTAAGCATGGCCAAGCGACTGCCTGGCGTCTGGTGTTGCATCGGAGGCTACGGTCCTCCGGGCGACAACCGGAAGACCCTTGGCAGGAAGCGTGGAAAGTGAACAATGAGCGAAGGGCGCCTCCCTGCTTTCGGCATCGCGGCAGCAACACCTATGGTAAGCGGGAAAGGCTACCGCCGAGAACCGGAAAACTCCAGGCTTGCGGCAGTGATAGTCAGTCAACATCAAACAGCCACCCCGTGGAGGGTGGCTGTTTCTGGGACCCACGAGCTTAAGCGCCGACCATGGCCGGCTTGTCGCTATTTCTTGTTGTTGCCGCGCACAGCGTTGGCCAGGTCAGAACCAGGCGTAAAGCCAACCCTGCGATGTGACGGGACAGTCACGCGCTGGCCGGCCTGACGGCCGCGAATCGCGCGCACCTGGCGCTCCTTCACCTGCCGTGCCTCGAAGGCACCGAACCCGGTGAGCACCACACGGTCACCGGCGGACAGGGCCTCGCGGACGCTGTCCAGCACCGCATTGAGGGCCGCATCGCCCTGGGAGCGAGGACCACCCAATTTCGCCGCAACCTTACCAGCTAGGTCTCCTTTTCGTAGCGTTGCCACTTCGACGCCTCCTACCGTTTAGGTGCTTAGCACGGACGTGCGGGGGTCAGTATAGCACAGCAAAGATGCCGTTTCAATGGAACTGACGCCGTTTCTTTCAGATTCCGCGCCACCGCCTGCTCGGGGCGTCACTTCCACCACGAATAAAAGTGATTTAGCGGGCCATGGCCTGTTCCAAGGGGAAAGGCGTTTCCTATCACATCCGCCACATAGCTCTTCGCGCCCGATACCGCATCCGGGACGCTCCTCCCAATGGCCAGCGCGGCGGCCACGGCCGAGGCGAAGGTACACCCGGTGCCGTGGGTGGAGGTCGTCTCCAACCTTGGTCCAGGGAATTCTACGAAATTCGTACCATCGAACAACACGTCTATGGCATCCTGCCCGAAGTGCCCGCCCTTGACTACCACGTTCTGGGGCCCCTGTGCATGTATGGCCCTTGCCGCCTCCCGCGCCTCGCGCAACGTGGTCACCGGGCGCTTCGCCAGCGCTTCGGCCTCGCCGGCGTTAGGCGTAAGGACTAACGCCAAGGGAAGTATCTCTCGGCATAGCGTCTCCACCGCATCCTCGCGCAGCAACCGCCTGCCGCCTTTGGCCACCATCACTGGGTCTACAACGAGCCTCTGGACTGAGTGGGCCCGCAGGCGCTCAGCCACCGCCTCGATGACCGCTCTGCTGCAGAGCATACCCGTCTTTACCGCATCCGCTCCGATGTCCGCCAGCACGGCGTCAATCTGAGCACGGATGAGGTCTACAGGCACTTCCTCGATAGCCATCACTCCCAGCGTGTTCTGAGCGGTAACGGCGGTAATGGCGCTGGTGCCATAGACTCCGAAGGCGGCGAATGTTTTCAAGTCCGCCTGTATCCCGGCGCCCGCCCCCGAATCCGAGCCTGCGATGGTGAAGGCCGTAGCGATGCGCGCCATACGGGTCTACCCCAGCCCCAGCGTCGCCTTGAGTTCCCGCCATTCGCGCGGGGACATGTCCAGCGTCGAGGGATCTATTTCCTCCGCCTTGACCTCGCCCTTCACCAACATCTTGACGACGCGCAGGCCCTCGGCGCTCAAATGTGCGCCACCTATTCGGTAGCTCATGAAGGCCCTGAAGGTGGCCGGCGTCCACCGCTCAACGATGTCAAGGAGGGCCTTGGCGTACTCGCGGATTTCCCATTGGGCATGGGTGTCTGCTCGGAGCTGTAGGAAGTGCAGCAAATTGAGCAGGTTGGTCTTCCAGTACCACTGCGTATAGGCGCTCAGGGGCAGGCCAATGCGGGCCAGCTCTCGCGCAAGGCCAGTCTTGGACGGGTCTATCACGTTGCCAGCCTCGTCCGCGTTCAGCATCTCGCGGTAGTGCTCGAAGGCCCGGAGGGCGTCCTCACGAAGAAGAGCTAGCACCCGTGCAGCGCCGCGCTCGTCCAAGACCTCCCCCCTGCCCTGCCGATTGGCCGTGGACTGCGCCGCGAGCTGCTGCGGGGCTGGCATGTAGAACTCAGTGTCCAGCACGGAGTAGCGGGCTGAATACTCGTTGAGACTCGCCGTGCGGTGCCGCACCCACTGGCGGGCGACGAAGATGGGCAGCTTCACGTGCAGCTTGATCTCGCACATCTCGAAGGGCGAGGTATGCTCATTCCGCATGAGGTAGTTGATGAGCCCCGCGTCGTCCCGCGTTCGCCTGGTCCCTCGTCCGTAGGACACCCGCGCCGCCTGCACGACCGCGCCGTCATCGCCCATGTAGTCGATGACGCGGATGAAGCCATGGTCCAGCACCGGGATTGGCTTGTAGAGGATCTCCTCCAGGGCTGGCACCGTGGCCCGCAGCGTCTCTCGCTTCTCGGCGCGGAGAGTGTCCACCTCCGCCTGTTGTTCAGGGGTTAAGGGCATGAGTTCTTCTGATCTCCATCGAGCTTGTGCCGCATGATTCTAAGCGTCGGACATCCCAAGGCTGAAAGGGCACTCTATTCCATGCAATGCCGATGTGCGGTCCAACCAGCTCCGCTTGTCAAGGGCCTACTGGAAGTTCGCGATCCCCTCCGGCGTGGCGACCTCGATGAGCTGGAGCCTGTCGCGGCCTCTCACCTGCTGGAGGGTCGAGCCAAGCTCGTCCACGTCGCGCGCGAGGGAGTAGTCCACGCCGTACGCCGCCGCCAATATTTTGAAGTCGGGGTTCGACAGCTCGGTGGCGAAGTGGCGTCCGCCGAAGCGCGTGTCCTGGTAGCGCTTCAGTACTCCCCAGGCGTTGTCGTTGAACACCAGCACAATGGGTGCGAGGCCGTACTGCCGTGCCGACGCCAGCTCCTGGATGTTGTACTGAAAGCCGCCGTCCCCCGTGACGCAGACCACCTGCCGTTCCGGCAAGGCCGCCTTGGCTCCAAGACTGGCGGCGAAGGCATACCCAATGCTGACCCATCCGTGCGGCTGGTGGAACGTGCGCGGCCCTAGGGCCTGGAAGCAGCGTGTCGCCACGTAGCCGGGAATAGTCGAATCGCAGAGGACGATGGCCTCGCGGTCGATGGCCCTCCGGATGGTCTGCCAGACGCCCAGCTCGTTGGGGAACTGCCGCTCCACGCTCTTCCGTATCGCGTCTTGCACCCACGCGAGCGCCGCTTTTTCTTCCTCTGGGGCCCGCCGGGAGCCCTCGGCGGTGCCCAGCATGGCACGGAGGACCGCCTTTGCGTGCCCTGCCAGGCCAACTCTCACCGGATAGTTTCGCCCAAAGACGTTCTGATCGATGTCCACCTGGATGAGCTGTTCAGGAAGCCGCAGCCCGACGCCCCTGGTGGACCTGAAAGGCAGACTGCTGCCCACCACCAGCGCCACATCACAGGAGGCGATGTACTCCTGCACCGGGTTGTCGCCCCACACACGTCCGCCCAGGGCGGTCCCCAGGGCCAGTGGGTGGTCCTCCGGAAAGACCCCTTTCCCGCCGTCCGCCGCCGCCACCGGGACGTCGAAGCGCTCTGCGAGCTCCCGCAGGTCCGCCGACGCGTCCGCATAATTGACGCCGCCGCCCGCTATGATTACCGGCCGCCGGGCTGAAGCCACCAAGCGCATAGCTTCGGCAACTGCCGCCCACGGAGGTTCCGGAGGGCCGCCGTCGCGCGAGGGAATGATCTCATAGTCGTCCTCGACGCCCAGCAGATCCGTGGGTACGGCAAGGACGGCGGGACGAGGGTGGTGCGTCCGCAGGTGCTCGAACCCCTCCGCAATGGCGTTCGAAATGGCTGCTGGATCGCGCACGAGCCGGCGCCAGTCCGCGACGGAGGCAAACATGCCCATCTGGTCCTTGGCCTCATGGGTCACGCCGAGGCCCCGGCCGACCCACTCGTTCTCGATCTCTGCTGTCACCTGGAGCAACGGCACCGACGAATGGTAAGACTCGCCCAGCGCACCCACCGAGTCGGCCGCACCGGGGCCGCCACTGGTCAACATCAGGCCTGGCTTGCCGGTCACGCGCGCGTACCCGACGGCCATGAACGCCAAGGCGTGCTCGTGAGGCGCTCCGACGAAACGCAGACGCCCTTCGG
>JBJKQC010000371.1:0-3362 GCA_046705745.1 Dehalococcoidia bacterium | reverse complement strand
TCCGTCTCGCGCGCGCGTTTACCGTGCGGGCGAAGATCATCAAGTTCAATGGGTGCTATCACGGCCATGCGGATGGATTGTTGGTGAAGGCGGGCTCCGGTGCCGCCACGCATGGGGTGCCCACCAGCGCCGGCGTGCCTGAGAGCTATGCGGCCGAAACGCTCGTCGCTGAATACAACCATCTGGACACGGTGGAAGCGTTGCTGGATGCCAATGTCAACCGCGTTGCCGCCATCATCGTGGAGCCAGTGGCCGGCAACATGGGCATCGTGCCCCCATTGCCGGGTTTCTTGGAAGGGTTACGCAAGCTGGCAGACGATAATGGCGCGCTTCTCATCTTCGATGAAGTAATTACCGGCTTCCGCGTCGGATACGGCGGCGCTCAGGCTCGCTACGGCATACGACCTGACCTGACCTGCTTAGGCAAGATCATTGGCGGCGGGCTGCCCGTGGGCGCTTATGGGGGACGGGCTGACGTGATGGGAATGGTCGCGCCCCTAGGTCCTGCATATCAGGCTGGGACGCTATCCGGCAACCCTCTGGCTATGGCGGCCGGCATCGCCTGCCTGCAAGAGCTGACTACGCCTGGCGTCTATGAGAGTCTAGAGTCGCTAGGGGCAGCCGCGGAGGCTGGGCTTCACGCCGCAGCGGACGCCGTCGGCATGCCGATGACCGTCAACCGCGTCGGATCGGCACTTACGGCGTTCTTGAAGGACGGGCCGGTAACGACTTGGGCTGAGGCTGCGGACGCCGACACAGCGGCTTATGCCCGCTTCTTTCACGGGCTACTTGACCGCGGCGTCTACATTGCGCCGTCCCAGTTCGAAGCAGCCTTCGTCTCGCTGGCCCACACGCCCGCCGACATTGCGTTTGCTGCAGAACAGGCGCGGGCCGCTATGAAACAGCTTAGGTAAGGTACCCCTGTTTTCGCCAGAATGCCTCCGCCGCCGGGTGCAGCGGCACGTCCAGCGGCCCCTCGCGTGTATCGGAGCACATCCGGTCCAGTGGCAGCGGCCCATCGCCGCCTTCCCAGGGAATGGTGGCCCTCCGTGCCTCCAGCGCCTTGCAGATGGCCGTCACTTGTTCGTCCGGTACCTGGGCGTGCGTATAGACAGGAAAGCCGCTAAAGTCCACCGTCGGCACGTCCGAGGGCAATCGCGGGTAGTCGGCCCGCTCGATTACTCCACGGCGAAGGCCCACCCGCCGGAGCTTGCCCACCGCCTCGTCGTCTACTTCCAAGAACCGCATGCCGAGGTCAGCCGCACGTTCCGCCCATAGTACTACCGCCTCGTCAAAAATCGCGTCGGTCTCGCCCCGGGCTACATCCTCGACGCGCTGGCCCGGCAGCCGCCGGTCATACGACACCCTCCCACCCCACGATTCGACATCGTCCAAGGTGAAGCCATAGGCCTTGCACATTTCATTGGCCACAATGGGCACAGAGTTCTCCTTGGGGCCGCGCACAGACACCCGCAGCGGGTAGTGCGCGGTGGCGATCTCAGCGAACGACTGCAGGCCAGTCCGGTGGGCCACGGCCAGCGTAATCTGGTCGTAGTCCGGTATCACCGTGATCACGCGCACCCGCACGGGCTGCTGGAACGGCCCCATCCCGTGGTACGCCATGGTCAGCACACACGAGGGGTTGAGCATCGCCAAGCTCACTTGGCGAGTCGCCACCAAGTTGATGCCGTCCGGGCTGCCGCTGCCGAACAGGCCGAACCCCGACGGGTCGAAGTCACGCTCGCGGAGCTCGATGTGCGCACGGAGGAACGGCCAACCTTCGGTGGTGATCAATTCGGACGCCAGTTCCAGCACCATCCTAGACCGGATGGTCACCGGCGGCACTCTTCGCCCAGGCGACCGCTGCATTTGGCCCTCCTTTCAGATAGTCCCCAACCCGTTACCTTACTCGGCCCCAGGCACGGCGCGGCCAGACTGCGAGCCACACGCAGCCAAGAATCAGATTCCGGTGAAACGGTCCAAGCCTTCGGCTGTCGATGCTGTCCACTCGGTTGTCGCCCAGAAGGACAAACTCGTCCTTGCCGACTGACCACTCCGCATCATCGCTCGCCGAGGCCAGGCCCCAACCCAGTGCGTACGGCTCTTCGATTTCTTCTCCGTTTACACAGGTCACGCCGTCTCTGACACGCACTCGCTCTCCCGGCAGCCCGACCACCCTTTTCAAGAAATAGCGCCCTGTTTCAGCGGGGTGTCTAGCCAGCACCACATCACTCCGCCGAGGCCCCATGCGTCTGTAGGCCCAAGTATCCACCAGCACGTATGTCCCGTGTCGTAGGCGAGGCGTCATGCTGCTGCCAACAACACGCGCCACACGGGATGTTATGAGCGCTCCGGCCCAAGACATACCCATGGCGTCATTCTAGCGTACGCTCACGAGACAATGGCGCGCCCAGACAACCAGTCAACGGCTGCCCGGCAAGGATCATCGGCTTGCTTGTCAGCAACAACAGGGTCTAGTAGGCTGTCTAACGTTACGTAAGCCATCGTGAAGGGAGGCACTGAGTCGATGTTGAAGCTGATGCCTATTGTGACCGCTGAAGCCCATTGCGATATCCCCTGCGGTATCTACGATCCCCACCAGGCCCAGATTGCGGCGCTCACCACCATACGTATGAACCAGCTCATCAAGGACCAGGGCAGCGATCCGGCGAAGCTGGACCGGTATATCAAAGTGAAGGAAGACCACGCCGAAATCGCCAAGCACGAAGTCCGGATCATCTGGGGCGACTACTTCAAGCCCGAGCACCAGCAGAAGTACCCTAACCTTGATGGCCTCGTCTTCAACATCATGAAGACGGCGTCGCAAGTGAAGCAAGAAGTCAACATGGACGCGGCCCAGAAGCTGCTCGACCAGGTCAATGAGTTCGCCCAGATCTTTTGGGAGACCAAAGGCGTAAAGACCTCGAAGAGGTCCTCCAACCAAGCAGCCGGCGGTGAATTCGTCGTTCCCGCTTAGGCCGCACGAACAGCAAAACAAAGAGAAGGCCCCCGAACGCCGGGGGCCTTCTCTTTGTTTTGTGGCTCCTGCTGTTTAACAACTCCTGCGATGGCCCACTACTCTCAAAGGAGTTGTCCATGTGAGCCCAATGGGCAAACCCTTGACTGACCCAAAGACTACCCTTTTTCCTCCTGTCAAAGTGGTGCTTTGGGGTGGTAAGTCGTGTGGGAGGCCTTCCCCACTTGAAGCCACGGTCCGATAGTGAATCCCGAGCGAGCCTCTGGACTCGCACGATCATCCCTTGGCTGCCCCTGGCAATTATCCCAGGAATCCTTGTCCTGGCCGGTTCTGTTGCCATCGCGGCAATTCAAACGCCGGGCTATAACCTCATATCTGGTACCGT
>JBJKQC010000370.1:0-7079 GCA_046705745.1 Dehalococcoidia bacterium | reverse complement strand
AAATTAGGAGGCACGGCTAAGACCTTTCGACATAGCCGTTGTCCCGGCCTGAACGATTAATCTAGGTCAGGCAGCGCGCCACGCCTGGCGTCAGTGTTGGAGTGTTCGGTCAAAGTAGGGCCGTCCTCGTGAACAATTACTGGCGGCGCCTACAACAGGAGCGCACGGACAATGGCATAGCGATTTGCGGACCACTTCACTGGGAGATATACCGTGTCCGCTACCGCGATTGGGCGTGTACTGGGGTATCGGTCAGCCGATGGCACTGCATTGGTGCTAGTCAGGCAGCCGATTCGAAAAGGCGACCGCTTGCGCATTCTCGGTCGAACCACCGCCGTGGAAGTAGGTGTGACAAAGCTTCGTGTCTTCTACGCCGTTGAACAGGCTGGGGCCATGGAGCAGATCTGCATGGTTGTTCCCGCTGCTTGGGTCCGATCTGGGGATACAGCGTTCCGGACGGCGGCTGCCGAAGCACGCGACAGTGAAAGCTTAGTGAGCTGATCCTCGCCATTCGCGTGCAAAGCAAGCAGCAGACTGAAGAATCACATTTGAGACGAAAACTAAGCGGGGCTACATGCCCAGTTGGGCCCCCGTAGCTTGCCACGCGTTTGCGAGGTGCCCTAATCAGCGTCACTTATCTCCCCATCCATTCGGTCCGCAGCGACCAAGCCGCATTCTGACAGGGCCGTCACTAACCGTGACCGGAATAGCTCCCTCCACTCGCATGAGATGCATCTCTGCCGTTCCATGGCTAGCGGCCCTGCCCTGCGCGGCCCCAGGTTTGCGGCCTCCGATCATAGCCTCATAGCCGCCATCCTGCTGTTCATGGTGGGAGTCCTCAGTAAATCATGCAGCTACGGGAATTGCCCGCTATGCAAGGGACCAGCCGGAAAGCTGGTCCCTTGCATAGTCCTGCACAATCCACCTTTGGCAACGCTACATTTCCCGGTACTCACCTTCGACGGTATCGTCGCCGTCGTTTCCGGAGCCGGGCTGCTGTTGCTCACCAGCCTGCGTCTGCTGCCCTGCATAGACCTGCTGGCCTATCCTATTGAGCGCCTCGCTTAGCGCCTCAAGCGACGCACGGATGGTCGCCGGGTCCTCACTGGAAAGCGACGACCTCACGTCGGCGATCTTGGCTTCTATCTCTTGTTTCAAGTCGCCGCTGATTCGTTCACCATATTCCTGCAGCGTTTTCTCCGCTTGATAGGCGGTAGTGTCAGCCTGGTTCCGGGCTTCGATCAGTTCGCGGCGCTTGCGGTCTTCCTCCGCGTGCGACTCCGCCTCGTGCACCAACCTATCCACCTCGTCCTTGGATAGCCCGGAACTCGCCGTAATCGTAATGCGCTGCTCCTTGCCCGTGGCCTTGTCCTTGGCTGAAACGTTCAGGATGCCGTTGGCGTCGATGTCGAACGTCACGTCAATCTGTGGCATTCCACGTGGCGCCGGCGGGATGCCGTCGAGCGAGAACCGGCCGATAGTCTTGTTCTCGCTCGCCATAGTCCGCTCACCTTGCAGCACATGAATCTCGACACTGGTCTGGCCATCGGCGGCAGTAGTGAACGTCTCTGTATGAGACGTAGGAATGGTCGTATTGCGCTTGATGAGGGGTGTAGCCACTCCTCCTAGCGTCTCGATGCCAAGCGTCAATGGTGTCACGTCTAGCAAGAGGATGTCTTTGACTTCACCCTGCAAGACGCCGGCCTGAATGGCTGCGCCGACAGCCACCACTTCATCCGGGTTGACGCCCTTGTGCGGGTCTTTGCCAAAGAGCTGCTTGGCCTTCTCCACCACGGCTGGCATGCGTGTCATGCCGCCTACCAGAACGACCTCGTTCACCTGGCCCGCCGAGATGGCAGCATCGCGCAGCGCCGCCTTGCACGGCTCCACTGTCCGCTCGATGAGATCGGCCGTGAGCTGCTCCAGCTTAGAGCGGGACAGTGTCATCGCCAGGTGCTTGGGCCCCGAAGCATCCGCGGTCACAAACGGCAGATTGATCTCCGTCTGCATAACGCTGGACAGTTCGATCTTGGCGCGCTCTGCTGCTTCCTTCAGCCGTTGCAAAGCCATCCGGTCTTGTCGCAGGTCAATGCCTTGGTCCCTCTTGAACTCGTCCGCCAGCCACTCGATGACGCGCTGATCGAAGTCGTCGCCCCCTAGGTGGGTATCGCCGTTGGTTGACTTGACCTCGAACACGCCGTCACCGATGTGCAAAATGGAAATGTCGAACGTGCCTCCACCTAAGTCGTAGACCGCGATGATCTCGTCCTGCTTCTTGTCTAGGCCATAGGCCAGCGATGCGGCTGTGGGCTCGTTGATAATGCGCAGCACTTCGAGCCCCGCGATTTGCCCCGCGTCCTTGGTAGCCTGCCGCTGGCTGTCATTGAAGTACGCGGGAACCGTGATCACCGCCTGTGTTATCTTCTCGCCCAGCTTCGACTCCGCGTCGGCCTTTAGCTTCTGGAGGATCATGGCGGATATTTCGGGAGGCGAGTACGTGCGATCGCCCATCTTCACGGCGGCGTCTCCGTTCTTGCCTTCCGTCACCTTGTAACTCAGGGTCGTGATCTCCCGCTGGACTTCCGAGAACTTCCGGCCGATCAGGCGCTTGACGGAATAAATCGTGTTCTCCGAGTTAGTGACAGCCTGGCGCTTGGCGACCATGCCCACATAACGCTCGCCTGTCTTGGGGTTCATTGCCACGACGGACGGCGTTGTGCGGCCACCTTCGCTGTTCTCCAGCACGACGGGCTCTCCGGCCTCCATGACTGCCATGGCCGAATTTGTCGTTCCGAGGTCTATCCCAATAACCTTCGCCATTGCTCCTCCACGTCCTTGATAAAGGACGACCTAATATTTTTAGTCCTCGGCCTTTTCTGCCATCCGCTATTCGCTGGATTCCGGCTCCCTGGCCACCACGACTTGCGCAGGACGTAGAATGCGCTCTTGCGTCCGGTAACCGCGTCGTATGGTGGTCAACACCTTACCCGCCGGCTGCTCCATGCTCGGTTGATAATAGACTGCCTCATGCTGGGCGGGGTCGAAAGTGTCGCCTGGAGCCGCCTCGAACCCGCTAACCCCCTCGGACTGCAGCAACGCCTGTACATTCTGCAAGACCAGCTTCACACCCTCCCCCCAACTTACAGGCACACCGCTCGGTAGCGGGTCAATGGCGCGCCCCAAGTCATCGACCACCGGCAGCAGACGCGACAGGATGCTATTGTTGGCATTGCGGGCCAAAAGGGTTCGCTCTTCATCCGTGCGCCGCTTGTAGTTGACGAAATCTGCCTGGGCGCGCTGTGCGATCGCCTTGTACTGATCACGTTCCGCTTTGAGCACCGCCACCAGGTCAGGAGCATCCCCGATATCGCCGTCTTCTTGCACGCCAGGCTCATCGTGCGGCTCATCCTGCCACATTACTCTTGCTCCCGCTTGGAATTGACTTGCCGTCCTTGCAGCAGCGCCAGGATGTCCTGCATCGCCTGTTCGAAGACTTCGACCGAGGACGACGGCACCGATGAGGTCTGCATCTGATCTTTCGCTGATAGTAGGCGTTCGAACACCGCTAGGGCCATTTCAACCCCTGCCAGGTTCAGACGTAACTCATCGACGAGATATTTGATCATCCGCAGTTTGGCGACATCCTCTTCTGAATAAAGGCGCAGCATGCCGATCGTGCGTGAGGGACGTACCAGACCAACACGCTCGTATTTGCGTAATGTCTGTGGGTGCATCGAAAGGATACGGGCCGCAACGCTTATGATGTAGACACCCTGCTGCTCCGCAGGGACTTCCCTCCAGGGTCCACCCTGGCCCTCCGAAGTCTGGCGGCGTCTCCTCAGTGCGTGTCCAAGCTCGGCCGGTACAGGGGAGCCACCGTTCAGCAACGCCTCGAACTTCTGCCTTGTAGTCATAGGTCCCGTCGATTGCATTGTCGCCATGCTCTCCACATAAGGGTGAAATGTGAAGAAATCTCGTTGACTGAATCATAGACGGTTGATACGCTTTGTGTCAACTTTAACCATACAACGTAGCCCTCAACCAGGGCCTGACATCCGAAACAATGGAACGTCATCTAAATAGTAAAGCAATAGCGCCGCAGGCCGTCGGAATGGACGGCGAGGCGCAACAGGCCGGGAAAGGAGGTGTGCGATGCTGTTGCTGAAAAGCTGTCCGCGTTGTGGTGGTGACCTTCATGAGACAGCGGACCTCTACGGCCGGTACCATCAGTGCATCCAGTGCGGTCACATTGCTGATCTGCCGGGCCAGCAGGCCCGTGCCAAGGTAACGGTCGGAAAGTCCCCTCGGAGGACCGCGGCATAAGACAACAAACGAAGGACTCGCTCAACATTGCCCCGCCGCATGGCGGGGCAATGTGTTTTCCCCTGTTGGCAGCCTATCGCCTGGCTGCGAGAATCTTCGGTGGGTTTCTCAGACACCCGCCGCCCGCTTCCACGCAGTGTCGAACTTCCAGCCTAAGCCGTTCAAGATCGATGCCGGCATAGACCACGGAGAAGGCGTCTAGGAATCGCACGCCGTCCTCCAACAGGCGCCGTGCGCCCCAAGCATTCTGGCGTTGAAGATGCGCAAGCCCGGCAGCCACCTTGGTCAGCCCGAGCAAGAACAACTGCTCAGGATAGGGCGTTTGATGCCAAATCGCCTCCCAAGTCTCGTGGCTCTCGAAGAAATGCCCCGTGTTGAATTCATCGATGCCGGAACGGAAGGCGGGGTCGGCGGCGATCCCAGGGGCGTCGTCCATTTTGCCGGTCTGTTTCAGGTACTCTAGCCACCGCCGGTCAAGCACCCGGCGGCTTCCCCGCGCGTGGTCTTGCGGCGGTGGCCTCCTGATAGCGTCCATCAAGCGCTGGGGGCGCTGCTGGAGTTGTTGGCTTGAAGCGCCTGATACTTAGACGGGCACTTGACCAAGACTTGGGTCGCGTCGAACACTCCGCCGGACGTATAGGTGCCAGCAAGCACTATCTTCGCCTCTGGGCTGAAGAAAAGATCAGGCGGCACGCCCTGGTAGTGGGCTGGAAGATCCACGCCGTTTTGTGTTAGCACAAAGTCCGCGGCCACGGAGTCGCTATTCTCATGGACGAAGCTCCCAGCCTTGAGATAACCCTCTACCTGGACGTGCTGGCCCACTACGGGCCCCTGCGCCATGTACTGGTCGACCGTCATGTAGAAGGAGGTGGCGCTCACTAAAGCCGTATATGCGAAATACCCAAACGCAATGAAGAGGATTGCCCCCAGTATCATGAACTTGCGCCCGCGAGTAAGCATGGGCTTCACCACGGACTCTCGGGGCAACTCTGCCGGCGTGTATTCCACAGGCCACTCCCTAAAATGCACCCCAATTGTAAGAGGCCGTCAAACCACTAGCAAGCGCGGGCGCGCCGTGGCAAGCGTTCCATTGCGGCCCGGTCGTGGTCGTGGCAATGTCCCTTCGTTCGTTTCAAGCGGTCCGCACGGTTGCGAAAGCGACCTATATCTGCCACTATGGAATTATGCGAATCGGCAACTTCGAGCTTCCCGAGCCAGTCCCGGAATTGCGGAATCCTCATGTCATCTCATCGTTGACGCCATGGATTGACGCCGGGAGCGTCGGCTCCCTAACACTGGAGCGGCTAGAGCGTTACATGGGGGCCACAGAGCTCGGCCAGCTTTCCCGGCCCGGGATGTACTTCGACTTCACCCGCTACCGCCCGGTCATGTATGTGGAGAACGGGCAGCGCCGGATGAACATCCCCAATACGCACTTACGCTATGCGACAGGACCGGGGGACATCGACTTCATCTTCATGCACACGCTCGAGCCTCATTCTTTCGCCGAAGATTACATTGACTCGATCATGGAGGTCTTCGACTACTTGAAGGTGAAGCGCTTCTGCCGAGTTGGAGCCATGTACGACGCCGTCCCGCACACGCGGCCGCTACTGGTGATGGGCACGCTGAATGGCGGACCGCTCACCAACGTCCCGGGCGTCGAAGCCACCCGCCGACGGCCCTATCAAGGTCATACGTCCATAATGAACCTCGTAGGAGTCCGAGTGGCCGACACGGGTGTGGAGAACATGACCCTAATGGTCCGGCTACCGCATTACGTGGAACTGGAAGCGGACTTCGCGGGGCGCACCGCTGCCCTCAAGGTGCTCTGTAATCTCTATAACCTCCCGCCCGAGTACCACATCAGCCAGCGTGACAGCCAACAATACGCCCGGGTTACCACCGAGATGCAAAACAACCCTCAAGTCCGGGCGCTAGTGGAACGGCTGGAGGCGGACTACGACCAGCGGATTGGCGCGGCACGCCACGACGAGGAAGAGCCTTCCGAGGGCAACTTCAAGCTCCCCCCAGCCGTCGAGCAGTTCCTGGGGGAGTTGGGAAACCTGGGTGACGACGAGAGCAAATAGGGCCTTGCGCGCAGAGTAGGACTGGGGCGGAGGAAGGGGAAGGGATGATCGACCTCTCTGACGACAGGTGGGGCTGCGGGTGAAGGGAGGGACATTCCGGCGGCAAACCGAGCCCAAGCTCGCCAGCAAATTCACCAGTGTCAGGGGCGTACGAGTCCACACGCTCGTATCTGAACGTCCCTCCCCTATCCACACGACCCCAGTTATCTTTCTCTCAGGCTTTGTTGTTTCAACGGACCACACCGCGCCGACCGCCACGAAGCTATGCCCCTACTTCCGGTGCTACTCTCCGGACCTGCCGGGCTTCGGTAAGAGTGACAAACCCGCCTTCCGCCCTACCGTCCGAGCGCTAGCCGACTGGCTCATCGCCTGGATGCCTACGATGGGGATCCAAAAGGCGATGGTGATTGGAGCTTCTTTCGGCGCCCAGATCGCCATCGAGGCGGCCTACCGTTGCCCGGACCGAGTTCGGCGGCTTGTCCTGGCGGGACCCACCATCGACCGTCACGCCCGCTTTATGCTGGGACAGACATGGCGGTGGCTGAGGAACGGGACGCGCGAGCCATTGGCCCCACTCAGCATGCTCAGGGACTACAAACGGGCAGGCCCGCGACGCGTACTGCAGCTAGCAGTCGAGGCATTGCGCGACCGACCGGAAGACAAACT
>JBJKQC010000369.1:0-9383 GCA_046705745.1 Dehalococcoidia bacterium | reverse complement strand
TCCCATCACCACAAAAAGAGGTAGGAATAGACTGGTCCTCCGCGCTCGTGCCCGCGCGCGGTCCAGCAGCACGGGCTATGGCACTAACGCCGGCGCCGTCCCATCGTGCGTTGCGGCTCGAAACTAGAGCGGTTTAGGGGTGGATGTACGGCAAAGGCCCACAGTTCGGCGCCTTACAAGTCCCTGCCCCCTGAGAGGGAAAGCTAGGATGGGCGCGAAATCGCTTCCCGAGACGCACGACCGTGCACCCACGACCATACCCCCAATCAACGCAAAAGCGCTCTAGGCCAGTTCGGCGGCCTTCTCGCTTGATCGCTCCGCCTTCGGGGCCCATGGCCCTGGCGGGCCTTCCGTTGGCAGGCAGACCTTGCACGCCCGGTAGCCGGCCTTCACCGCTTCTTCGATGGAGGCGAAGCTCACGCTATGCTCGGGCTTGGTGCGCCGACCCGGAGGGCAGTTGGGACGGCAGAAGATCTTGGTGGTGGTGCAGCCGCTGAACATGCGATCCGACCTTGGTGAAGATGTGTGGCGTAACCGCGAACGTTGGGGCTTGATCACCCACGCAGTGGGACCTGGGTGAACGGCGGGAGTCGGGTTGCCGCCTCGCCACTTCTACTTTGGAATGTTATTTGGAATCTTAGCACAGCCACCACCTCTGACACCGTCCCCCATCATGTCCCGCCAAGCATCGTCTAAGCCCTCTGTTAACTTGCCCTCGGCCGGGACACATTGGCCCGTGCAGTGGACTGCGTTGTCGGCCTGACGCCGGCAGCCGCTTCGGGCCGCTGCCCTCCAACAAGCCAGCCTTCGCTTCAATACCCCTATCGAGGCGCTCCATCGCCAGGCAAAGGGGGGAGTCCCTCAGCCGTTCGCGAATCGGCCTCGGATCAGGCGTCTCCACAACGAAACGGTTTTCTGGTTCGACATACGCCTGCGTTGCGCCCTTTTAGCCGACCGCGATTCGACGCTTGAAGGCTTCTGCCTGGCGATGATTCGCGGTGGTGAAGAACGGAGCCAGACATTCAAGACCCGCAGCGAAGCGAAGTACATACGGGCAATCTCTCCTCCACAGCCACGTACATTGACTGGACTAGTTCATTTGAGTAGGGTTTAAGTAGCATGTTGCGAGAGTCGTAGCGGAATCGCCGTTAGGGGTGCCAGTCGAACAAATGACGGTAAAGCACGGCGAGAGGTCGGCACGGTCCAGGTGTTCGACCTGATCGGCTACCCCATGGCCAAACGCTGTTATGTCTGGTCCTACGAGACAGACGAAGGCAAGCGGCGGTTCGTTCCGGTGCTCCACCAAGGGCCGGTGGACTCGCCTGAAAAGGCGGTACAGGCTGCCATCGTGGAAGAACAGCGGGAGAGAAAGAGATGACCCCGATTGAACAAAGGTTACGCCAATTGGAGGAAGCTCTGAAAGGTTGGATCTGCCCTAACTGTGGCTCGCTTCTAACAGGACACGAAGAACCAAATGGATCCCATAAGCAGTGTTATGGGTGCGGCCATTATTGGGACGTGCATGAGCCTGATTGGCAACACCAAGGGGAATGGCCGGGTTCATAGCTCTCCCAAATTAGGACACTGCCGAGAGGTCCTAGTTGACCGCTTCGATTGGCTCTATGTACGCACCCAAGGGCAGGATTCCGAAGCAATGTACCCCACCGGCACCGAATTTGTGCTCTCCGAGAAAGGCAAAGAAGCAGCCCTCAAGGTACGCACGCATATTGTCAATGGCGGCCACCTTTTCGATTACGAAGACGTCCTAGAGAAATACGCATACTACCTGGACGAAGCAATTCGCAAGCGTTTTGTATTTCCCCCTTTCATGCTCGGAACAGCTGCGCGGAACCTGATGGGGTACATCAAAGTGGGCACCCCTTTGGTCATCCTCAACGATTTGGCCAAGGAAGGCTATCTCGAGCCAGCCCACAGAAGCAGACGGGAACCGAGTTCCGGGCCTCGCCCAGAGGTGCAGAGGATCCTCGACAGCATCGTCAATAGGTCCGATAGCAGCGCTAACGAGGATACAAGCACTGGGCAGAAACAGCCTCCTTCGGCCCCACCGTCCCAAGAGGATCTTCAATCACCACCGGAGCCTCTTCCCGAGGCAAGCATTGGAGTGGAAGAGGATTTTGCCTTACCCGCATCCAGCACAGGACTTGAAAGTGACTCCCCTCATACGGTGAGGCCTTCTACAGACCAAGCTCCTACCGAAGACCACCCTATAGATGTCGGTACAGGGCTAGATGAGACGGTAAGCGTCGAATCAGAGCAGAATATCAGCACGAACCAGGCGAGGAGCCAGCTACGGACCCGCCCGCCTCACTTCCTCCCTCTCCAGAAGACCTCCAACCGCCATCGGATCCTCGCCAGATACAGATCGACTTGCAATCTTTCCCGCAGGATGGATTGATAACGTGCCCTACATGCAATGGGGAGGGGCACGTCATCGGTGTATTCACTACTAGCAATCCGGGTGGTCAAACCATACGATGCCCAATGTGCTTTGGTGCGAAGAAGATCAAGCGGGGCGACGCTAAGAAAGCCCAAGTCGCATTAACTAATCTCTACAAGCAGAAACATGTTGTCGATGAAGAACTCAGTGACCTTCGGGCAAAGGCAGCACAGGCGGAATCCAATAGGCAGAAATTTGGAGAGTCAGAATCGAATCAGCATGTAAGTGAGTCTTTTGTAAGGGAATATGGGGAGGCAATTGCTGGAACGGGAGCTGCCCCGTTACCGACTTCAGAAAAAGAAATCCAGACAATCTGGGAGAAAGCATCCCGCGACCGAATAAAACGTGGCAACCGGATTCGCCGCGTTCATCGGGTTCATCGTTATACAAGGAACATCCTCCTAGCATTCATAATCGTTGGCGCGCTTTACTTCTGTATCCACGTCGGATACTACTTAACCCATGGACTGGACATCGCTCAGTCGGTCAGCGCTATACGCTACGATTGGTCGTTCTGGTTACAGGAGCTTGAGAACAGAGCCAGCAATCCAACCCCACCCACGTCAGCTGGGTCGAATGCCAGTCCCCAAGCCACCGGTGCCGCTATGGCCGATACGCCGACACCTACCAAATCTCCGACGTCTACTTTGCCCACGCCGACGCCCACATACACGCAAACGCAAATCGACCAGGCCATCAACGACTATGTGAATGGGCGCATTTCGCGGGCCCAGGCAATCACCATCCTTGGGCTTCAAGAAGTGGAGAAACTGGACTCGATTTTCAAGGGTTCCCAGTAGGGAACGCAGCGAGTTGCGCTCATGAAATGGTTCATCGCCATCGCCATCGCCACCGTTACATTGGTCCCTGCATGCGTATCGCCCCAAAGCCGTGCCCTGCTGCAGCAGGCGGCAGCTACCCCGACTGCGTCTCACTCCTCACCCATTGGCACACTCGCCCCGACGCCCACTGCAACGCCTGTGCGCACGCCGTCGTCTTACCCAACCACTACTCCCCCGCCGATTTCGGGAATGTTCCAGACCGTTACAGCGTTATCATTGCCACCCTCCAGTATTGGGGTGGGGATCTACCTTAACTCAGCCTGTACAGAGGCATGGAACTCGACGAATGAGCCCAACTTGAGCAAGATCGAGTGGATGCCCGACCCTACTGAATCGGCCAGCCCCTACACTTGGAAGCAGGGTACGATAACCGTTTGTCTGTGGAACAAAAATCAGATCGCAGTTGATGTCGACGTGGAGGACAACTTGCGCGCTGCTCTCCCGGGGTTTAGCGCGCACAGTAATACCCTCCACCTCGCTCCTGGCGAACGTCATTCGCTCACCATCACGATTGAGGAAAGCACCGACGTGCTCCGGTTCACCGGGGCCAACTCTTTCAACATCTGGTTCAATACACAAGCTTCTACGTCCCAGCCAGCGCTTACGCCAATGCCTCAACCGACTCGTACACCCACCCAGGCAAACAACTTGGCCTCCGAGCTCCCATCAGATGTGTACCTGTCCTTCAAGAACGATTTCTACGGTGCGTGCTCCGAGCCGCCCTTCGCCGACCTTCATGTGGTCAAGACATGGACGGGGCAGGGTAACAATGACATCAGCATCACCGACCCACCAGGGACATATTTCATTGCCGTATCCGCCAGCCCGATCGGGAGCAGCTGGTTCTTCAAGAGCGTTTATGAGACGAGTGATGGAGAGAAGTTCAACTCCTTGTATTTAGACAGATCAATTCCCTCGACCACGGCCGACTCGCAGAAATGGTGCGGCTCTGGGCCTAGCACCATTCCTGATACCCTACACATCCGAGCCGATAACATCGAATGGACTTTGTACTTGATTGCTCCAGAAAACGGGACTGCCCTGCCGAAAAGTATCCAGGCGGCGTTGCAAGGGTACTATGGGGCATGTCCAGCGCTACCGCCTATCAACCAAATCGGTTTCGCTCAAACCTGGACTTCCGCCAGCGTTGGAACTGCCGGCGAGTTTGGCTTTAACGCATATGCGCCCTGGTACTTCCTAGGCGTAAGATTTCAGCCCCAGATGGCAAGTTGGGGTTTTGCCAGTACGGACACGAATGGATCCTGGAGCACCAGCGGCCCACACGTGTCAAGCGCCAGCGGAGAGCGCATTGACTTCACAGCGACCTGTCCGAGTACACTGACGTCGGATCAGCTTAAGGTTTCCTCACAGGGAGGCAATTGGACCATCTACCTCCTAAGAGAAACGCACAGCGGCGGCTGAGCACTCTACCCTTTTATCCCGCCAGGCATTCGGCGCATCTGCTCCTCTCCCTGGCGTAAAAGATCAGCGCCCTCACAGGCGCTGCCCACATGATGCGGGCCGCTCGACTGTCAAAGTGCTGAGCGCCAAGCCTCACCACACGTGAGGGCAATGCGTTCCAGCCCTAAGAGACCCCACAAAAGTACCGGCGCCAGCGCATGACCGAGTGGCGGCGCCTTGGTGCTCGTGGAGTACGCGGGGAGACGTCGCACTCCCCGTCCAGCCAACGTCTGCTTGAAAATACTGCAAGCCCACGCCAGCGCGCATGCCACACCCCGGTGACCCGCCCTCTTGGCCCTCACTGCCTGCTCACCGCTCACTCCTCACTAGTCCATCCATATCGTCTTATGCTATAATATTTGTTGTTCACCGCACCACGGCCATGGAAACGTTAACTGCCCCCAGCCCGCATTCCGCGCCGCCAACTGTACGGGCGCACGGCCTGTGCGCCCTGGCCTTGCCTTTATGCCCCACCGCATGTCTGCGATAGCTTCCCTATGGGGCGCTATCGGTACCGGAATCACGAGACGCAAAGTGATGCAAAACATCACTTTGTTCCCGTCCGCCAGGCCACGACCATAAATCGGCCATGGGGAAACGCCCGGGAAAGTGATGTTTTCATATCACTATGGTCTCCGCACCTCTGGCCGCAAACAGGTGCGAGGGCCGCTCGCTTGACACCGATTCGGTGGGCGGCTAGCTTTCGCCTGCCTTCAGTTTCACGGCGGCATCCCGCCGCCGCATACATTGCACACGCAAGGAGGGGACGTGCTCTACCGGCGCCTCGGCAACACCGACATCATGATCTCGGAGATCGGCTTCGGCTGCGGGAATACCGCCGGCCTGATGATCTGGGGAGACCCTCAGGACCGGGTCCGCGCGGCGGAGCACGCCATGGATCTGGGGATCAACTATTTCGACACCGCCGCAACCTACGGTAACGGCAAGTCGGAGGAGAACCTCGGCCCGGTGCTTAAGCAGCTCTCCTCGCGCCCGCTGGTCGGCTCCAAGGTCGCTCTGCAAAACGACGAGCTAGACGACATCCCCGGCGCGGTGCGGAAGTCCGTGGAGCGCAGTCTCCGCCGTCTCGGCCTGGAAACCCTGGACATCGTCCATCTGCACAACCGGGTCACCGTGGAGCGCAAGCCAGGACAGAGCGTGGCCATCGGCCCGCTGGTATCCGTCGAGGACATGCTGGGCCCGAGGGGCATCCAGGAGGCTTTCGAGACGCTCCAGAAGGAGGGTAAGCTCCGCTACTTCGGCTATTGTGCCTTCGGCGGCGATGTCGCTGCCTACAACCGCGTCACGGACGAGGGCCGGTTCAATTCGGTGCTGGTCTTCTACAACATCCTGAACCCGTCCGCCGCCCGCAAGATGCCTCCGGCTTTCAAACAGCACGACTACAGCGGGATCATCGACCGAGCGAGCGCCCGGGGCATCGGCACGGTGGCGTTGCGCGTGCTGGAAGCGGGTGCCCTCAGCGGCAGCGCGCAGCCTCACGACTTGAACCGCGGCGGCCCCAGCGCCAGCCCGGAGTACGCCCTGAACGCGGAGCGCGCCAAGGCTCTGGAGTTCCTCAAACGCGACGGGAGCGAGTCGCTGGTGCAGGTCGCCATACGCTTCGCTCTGGCCAACAAGAGTATATCCACGGTCCTCGTAGGGTTCTCGGAGATTGGTCAGATCAAGGAAGCGACGGGCTGCTCCGGCCGCGAGGGCTTCACTGCGGAGCAAACGGCACGGCTCGAAAAGCTGTACGAGAATGACTTTGGCCTCGTCAACGTTTAGAGGGGGCGATGCATGCTTCGCCCGCGCCGCAACCAGCGGGTTGGAGGGTTGTGATGCTGTTCATTGACAACGACTTAGTCCGACAGGTACTGACCATCGGCGAGGCCATCGACTCGCAGGACCGCGCCTTCAGGGGGCTGGTGGACGGCGGCTCCATCCACCGCCCCCGGATCGACGTTTACGTCCCAGCGGAACGGACGGACGGCTACTATCGCTGGGGCACCATGGAAGGCGCCAGCCGCGACCTCGGTGTTTTTGCCATCCGCATGAAGTCCGACATCGTGTATTGGCCCGAGGACGAAAACGGGAATTGGACGGAAGAGAAATACTGCGTGGAGCCTGGCACCTTCTGCGGCCTGATATTTCTTTTCAGCACGCGCAACGGCGAGCCTCTGGCCATCATGAACGACGGCCACCTCCAGCATATGCGTGTTGGCGCCGGTGCGGGCCTGGGCGTGCGCTACCTGTCGCGAAAGGACTCGTCGGTCGTTGGCATGCTCGGTTCGGGCGGCATGGCGCGCACGTACCTGCAAGCCTTCTGCAACGAGCGCCCCATCCGCAAGGTACGCGTGTACAGCCCGACGAAGAAAAACCGAGAATCCTATGCGGCGGAGATGAGCGACACCCTCAACATCGACATTGAGCCCGTGGATGACCCGGAGGCCGCCGTCCGCGGCGCGGATATCGTCTCCACCTGCACGGATGCCATGCGCCCGGTGCTCAAGGGCGAGTGGCTGGAGCCGGGCATGCACGTGACCAACCTCGGCGGGTTTGAGCTGGACGAACAGGTCTTCCGCCGGGCGGATGTCACCATTCGCCAGGGCATCGGCGGAGCCAGGCTGGAGGATGACCCGCGCATCCAGTACGGGCGTGGCCACAGCCCCGTGGCCTACGTGGCGGGGACCGAGGAGGAGATGGCCCGCCTGCCGGAGCCGGGTCACCGGATGAGCAATGTCGTGGGCAAAGGGCTGCCCACCTTCGCCGACTTGGCAAGCGGCAAGGCCAAGGGCCGTTCATCCCCCGACCAGATCACGCTCTACTTGAACACGGGAAATCAAGGGCTTCAGTTCGCGGCGGTCGGTGATGCCGTGTACAGGAAAGCTAAGGAGCAGGGACTCGGGGGAGAGCTTCCGACAGAGTGGTACTTGCAGAACATCAGGGACTGAAAGTTGGAGGGGCGTCCACAGCGGACGCCCCTCCAATCGGCTTTCCTAAAGCCTGCCTCGGTACACGGCCGATTCAGTCGTTGCCGTAGTCCCATTCCCAGTTGTGGTCTTCATAGGCCTTGGCCGGCATCTCGCTCTTGAGGCCCCGCTTGGCAAGCTCGCGCTCGAAGGTCTCGCGCACGGCCGGGTCCTCGTATGGGTACTCGATCTGGTCTCGCGCGCGGTCTTGGATCAACTCGCCGCCAGTGCCGAGGAACTGGGGCAGCGGGTGGAACGCCAGGTAGCGCGCCGGACCGCCGCCGAGGTTGAAGTGCTGATGAAACCAACGGTTGGGCGGGACGAATATGCTTCCCTCGTGCCAGGGGATCCAGACCTTCTCCTTGCCCTCGGGCCACATCACGGAGTAGCCCTCCCCGGCCGGGATCACGATGACGAAGGCCGGGCCATGCCGGTGTCCCTTCTTGTAGGTCTTGGCCGGGAAGACCGACATGTGGGCCGTCAGCTCGGAGCCCGGGAACTGGACGAAGACGACGTGCCCGCCGGCGCCTCGGCCCTTGAAGGGCACGAGCTGGTCCCACGCCCGCATGTCGGGGAAGAAGTTGCCGTACCAGTAGGCGCGCACCCTGCCTCCGGAGCCCGGGTCGTCTTGGACGGCCTGCGCAACCGAGTAGAAGCCGTCGTCGCCTGGCGAGGAGAGCGGGGCGGGCTCGTGTTTGGTGTTGAAGTAGAAGGAAGGGTCTTGGACGCTGGACATGGCGATGGGCGGGTTATTGACGCTGAGCAGCCGGACAGGCTTGTCGCCGCCCATGTTGGCGTGCTCGGTCCAAAAGTTGCCGGGCACTCGAAACAAGCTGTGGTCCTGCCACTCGAAGGAGTGCTTCTTGCCGTCGCCGCTCCAGATGGTCGTCACGCCGCGCCCTTGCAGCACGTAGACGATGTCGTCCACCGCCATCTTGAACGGCTTCAGCGAGCCGCCTGCTGGGATCTCGGTGATCCTGGCCTCGCTGACGCCTTCCTGGCCGGCCAGCTCCAGGAACGCGGCGTTGCACTCTCGCTCCGCCCACCAGCCGAGCTCCACCGTCCGGCCGTCCTCGATGTAGTAGCCGCGATGGATGGGAATGCCCTGCTTCTCCATCCACTCGTCATACGTGACCGGCTTCCTGTTATAGGTCGGCCGGGCGGTCTTCTGCGCGCTGTCCACCATGGGTGATCCTCCTTTGTCCAATGGTTGGACTCTAAACGGGAGCCGCGAGGGTGTCAATGTGCGACAATCTGCGGCCGCGGAGGAGCAGCATGTGGAGGAGCAGCATGGACAACACGCAGGCGCGGGTGGGTTTCATTGGGCTGGGCCGCATGGGCAAGTCCATGGCGGGCAACTTGCTGAAAGCTGGCTTCGAAGTCGTCGTCCACTCCCGAAGCCGAGGGCCAGTAGACGAGTTGGCCGCAAAAGGCGCCCTTCCGGCTGGCTCCCCCAGCGAGGTGGTCGCCTCCGCGCACATCGTCTGCACCTGCCTGCCGGACGTGGCTACCTGCGAGCAGGTGTACTTGGGAGCTCCGGGCCTAGTGGCCAACTCACGGCCTCGGCAGCTTTTCATCGAGACCAGCACGGTCGGACCGCGCCTCGCTCGGCGGACGGCGGAAGGGCTTGCCGCGCGGGGGGCAGGCTATGTC
>JBJKQC010000368.1:0-6668 GCA_046705745.1 Dehalococcoidia bacterium | reverse complement strand
TAACTAGTGAGTGGTAACTGTGAAAGGATGAACAGCGAGACTGGGAGAAGATAGAAGGGTCACGCAGCTTCAGGGACCGTGGTGGCAACACCACGTCCGTCATTGACATTGTACCAGCAGCAAGCCTGGCGCGAAAGGTGCAGTTGACACAGGGGAGTGAAGAAGTGACAAGGTGTAGGAGTGGAAATGGGAAAGCACCGGCACCTGCACCATGAGCGGCAGGGCCAATCGGAAGGACTGAAAGGGCCTGGGCTGGTCCCATCCCATTTCGGGCAGGCCGGCTCCTAGAAGGGCGCGTTATGTTGGTTGTGGTACTCGAGGACTGACGCCGCTCGTATGGCCGTCTCTTGGGCGGCCGTCTCCTCATCGGTAGTCGACTTCTGCGCAGAGAGGAGCAGCTCGTTTCGCCAGATGGCCCAACGCATGGTCCGGGTGATGACAACTAGGAGTGAAGGGACGGCGATCAGGAAGAGCCACCCAAGAGGCAACCGGTGATGCCAACGGCGTAGAGGAGATTTTCCGGCAACGGGGAAGCGTCCAAAAGACGATGCTGATTACCGCGACGATGATGGTCGAATGTAGGCGAATCATGGGCAAAGCCGCGCAAATGCCAGGCGACTTGCTCGGTGTCAAGACTCGAAAGACGAGGGAGTTATCACGGTGGTCTAGGGCATGGGCGAGGAGCCAGGGGCGCCGACCGTGAGCCTTTTCACGCACTGCGCGTCTCCGAAACCCATCTTACCGGGGGCGTCGTATCTCACGTGGAGCGGGAGGCCCCCGGCGAATCCTGTGAACAGCGATTGGTGTGCACCGCACAGCTGGTGACAGGACTCCCGGGCAGCGGCGTTGGTGTGAGCGTGCTGCACGAACGGGCAGCGCCACGTGATTGCCTCTATGGTATTGCCGTAAACGCGGACACTGGTAACCATGTCCATGGTTTTGAAGGCGATGTCCAGCAGCTCCGCAGCTGCTTCCACCGGTGCCGGGCTCTCCGCCACCCATTCCGATCGGCCTTCCATCCAGGTCCTGCCCACTTCTTCCATGACCTTACCGAGGGTGCCCGCGTAGACGGCCCCCTCCTCATGCATCGATCGCAGAATCGCGTGCATGGCTGCCGCGAAGAGCTCTTCCGTACCGCGCCACTTGTACTCAGCAGGAAGCGGCACACGGCGGAGGACGCCATAGGACGTACGAGCGATCCTGCGCTTGACGAAAAGCGAGAGGTAGCCGAAGAGCCCCATGCGGCTACATCCTCATCATGCGTAGCGACGCCAAGCCGATGAGCGCGGCCGAGATTAGGAACATAGGGGCGAAACCGAAACGGGTCGTGATGACCCCTCCGGCCCAGGTGCCTACGATCGCACCGGCGTGCGTCCAAGCGGCGTAGAAGGCCATCGCCTCCATCCAGCGGCCTGGGACCGCGAGCCGCGCGGCCACCTCGGCCCCGATCACGGCCAGAATGCCACTGGCAACGCCCCAAAGGGTGACAATGAGCAGCGCGAAGGGAAGCGCCATGCCCGTGGGCAGAAGACTTGCGACACTGATGAGGACGATAGCGGCCGCCCTGGAGATGCCGGTGAGGCCTAGGAGTTGCCCGGGGACCATCCGCGCTCGTCCCTTGGGGAACCGGCCAGCGCCGTAGTAGGTGGCTACTTTGAACCCAAACATGGCACCCATCGCCAACCCTATCGGCGCTTTCAGGCTCGTCACTAAATAGGCGTGCACCCCAGAAAAGGACATGCCCGTGCCTGCGAACAGCACGAAGGATAGCGCCAGAAAGAAGACCAGCTCGTCCGACAGCATGGGCCTCGCGCCTAGCCTTCTCCACGCCAGGGCTTTTGCAGGCAGCGTACGCCCATGCAACTCGCGTGGGGCCAGGATGCTCCGAGAAGGCCCCGCTGCTGAGCTAGCCTCTTTGACGGGCAGCGTGCGCACGAACGAGTCGTGCCCTTTGAGGTACCGGTAGCTGAGCCCCGCGCCAAGGACAGCGAGGAGCCCGAGCACGAAGAACAGCAGCCGCATTGCCATGGCAGGCGAGTTCGGATCGCCAACGGCCTCCACCCAAAGGGCCGCCAGCCCAATGCCTGCTGCGCTTCCTGACGCTGATGCCCTGTTGACCCGGCTGAACGCGAGGCTTCTATGGGCCGCGGGGGCGTGGCTAGAGGCCAAGACGGGCGCCAGCACAGTGGGGGCGACCATGGACAATCCAAAGAGGAGCGATAGTAATAGGGCGGATGGCGCGCTCCCGGCCAGGGCGAAGCCCGCAGTGACGAGCCCCGTCCCGCCCATGGATAGAACGAACACCAGGCGTTGGTTGGGGATGCGGGCCAAAAGGAACGTGAGGAGCAGTGCCCCCAAAGCGAGGGATACGCTGCCTGCGGCATCTACGATACCCACGGCTGCCGGCGAGAGCCCCAGTCCTACGGCCATATAGAACAGGACGAGACTGTCGACTGACCCGACGCTGCCCTGGAAAACGCCATAGCCCCAGAGCCATGGGACAACTGTCTTGCCGAGAACGCGTTTGGTCGGCACCGGCGGGACGTGCTGCTCAGGTAAGGAACGGCGCCCACCCGAAGGCGGGCGCCGTTCAGACCCCGGCCGTTGCTGGGTCTGCATAGGGTGGTGCATTCCTTGGGAAGAGGTCTGGGGACCGGGCGCCTTTTGGGGCTGACTAGCCCTTTTATAGGTGCTCCTGGCCGGTTCCCGGAGGGAGAGCGTCGTAAACGGGCACTGATACCGCCGGACTTCCCCTCGGAGCCCAGTGAGGGGCAGTCCTACGTTGGCCGCCTGCTACTCGGCTCCCCCTCCGGGGCCTCTAAAGGCCAGGCCACTATCTACTTAGGCCAAGGAGAGGGTCAAGAAATCCGTTCGGCAATACTGCTGCCCTTTACAACCCAACATTTCCGCGCCGATGACGTTAAGACGCTTTTCAGCAGGCACATCGATACAAGGCTCCAGCCAGGGCAAGTGTCAGGGGCCCGTGTCGATTACGGGTGAGTCGGTTGCGGGTGACAGGAAATGTGTTGACCGGCGGACTGGTCTGGTTAGCCGCCGGTAACGCGCGTGACGTACTCGCCCGTGCGTGTATCGACGCGAACGGTGTCACCAATGCTGACGAACATGGGCACGGTAACCACGATGCCCGTCTGCAACGTGGCCGGCTTGCCGCCACCCGACGCCGTGTCACCCTTGTAGCCGGGCGGCGTGTCAGTAACCGTGAGGTCCACGGTGGTGGGAAGCTCCACGGCGATGGGCTTTTCCCGGTAAAAAACTAGCTCCACCGTCGTCTGGTCCACGAGGTAGGGTGCCGCGTCGCCGACCACATCTTTGGTCAGCTCGTACTGATCAAAGGACGTGCTATCCATGAAGAAGTAGGTGCCGCCTTCCTCGTAGAGGAACGTGCACTCCCTGTTTTCCACAGGCGCGCGCTGGAGCTTGATGCCGTAACCGGAATAGGACTTGTCGATGAGTTGACCGGTGAGCAGGTTCCGCATCTTGATGTGGTAAACGGGCGCCCGTTGCTGCATCTTCTGCTGGTAGTACTCCTCCACCTTGAACGGGATGCCGTCGACCTCGATGGTCGAGCCGCGGCGGAGGTCTCCAAACTCCATCACCATATCGAGATCTTCTCCTGTTGCCGGCTTGCGCCAGGCGGATGATAGCGGTTGCGCGTATTGTGGTGGGATGAAGCGCCGCTTGCTAGCGACCGGCGGCGCCGAAGCCTGAAACAATGCTAACAGGACGAGCGCGAAGCCTAAAGCTCCACGAGGTCCCGCTTGTGGGCATGGGTCAACACGCGGGGATGCCCCTTCTCCATCACGACGAGGTCCTCGATCCGGACTCCACCCCAGCCCGTGAGGTAGATGCCCGGCTCCACACTGAACACCATGCCGTCCTCGACCACACCTTGGGAATTGGGTCCAATCCCTGGAAGCTCGTGCACGGCGATGCCAATGCCGTGGCCCAAGCTATGCCCGAATGTCTCGCCATAGCCGGCCTCCGTGATTATCGCCCTGGAGAGACCATCAATTTCGCCGCCGCTCATGCCTGCCTTGGCGGTCGCTTCAGCCGTTTCCTGCGCAGCCAAGACAATATCATAGATCTTGCGAAACTCAGGGCTAGCCTTACCCAAAACGAACGTGCGCGTGATGTCACTACAGTAGCCGTCGTAGAGGGCGCCCATGTCGATGACCACCCCATCGCCCAACTCCAGCCGGCGGTCGGTGGGGTGATGGTGCGCTTTTGCCCCGTTGGGCCCGGAGGCGACGATGGTGTCGAAGGAGAGGGCATCGGCGCCACGCTCGCGCATGGCCACCTCAAGCAGCCAAGCTACCTCCCGCTCTGTCATACCGGGCCGCAGACGGCCGCCAACATCCTCCATGGCCTGGTCAGCAATGTCGATGGCTCGCTGGATCAGTGCGAGCTCATCGGTGTCCTTCACCGCCCGGATTTGGGAGGCCGTGTTGCCAGTGGGTACCAGCTCGGGCCTGGGGTCCAGGTCCTTCAATGTCTCGTTCAGGGCGTTGAACTGGGCGACCGTGAGCGAGCCATCCTCGAATCCCATGCGGCGAGCGCGAGAGTCTGCGATGGCCTCCTTGAGCCAGTCCAGGCTCCCGGTGATGCGTACGATCCGGTAGTCCGGTGCCTGAACACCGGCCTGCTCCGTATACCGAAAATCTGTCGCCAGCATCGCATCCGTTGGCGTGATCCAGAGGTACCCGGCGGACCCCCGGAAGCCGGAATAGTAGGCGCGGTTCTCCGGGGAGGACACGAAGAAGGCGTCCAGTTGTTTCTCGCGGAATTTGTCGCGGAGTCTTTGGATACGGGTCAGCTTGCTCAAACGTTGCTCTCCAGGGCTGCTAGATAGTCCAGTGCCAGTAGGTACCCGCGCCAACCGAGGCCGGTGATAACGCCGTCCGCCACACCGCCGGTGACGGTGGTGTGCCGAAAGCCTTCTCGGGCATGGATGTTGGATATGTGCACTTCCACCTTGGGCACTGACACGGCAGTGAGGCAATCGCGCAGGGCGATGCTGGTATGTGAATAAGCGCCCGGGTTGATGATGATTCCCGCCGCGCGCACGATGTTCGATTGAATATAGTCGATAATGGCGCCCTCGGAGTTGGACTGAAAGCACTCCACGGCAAGGCCCAGCTTCCGGCCGTGGGCGCGCACCTTGGCCTCGATATCCGCCAGCGTCACGCTGCCATAGACCTCAGGCTCCCGCTGGCCGAGCATGTTTAGATTAGGGCCGTTGATGACGAACACGCTCATGAGTGGGCCATACCTTTCCTAAAGAGTTATAGGGGTCCCCAATAATCCCTTCTTCCCTAGCCAAGAGGCTAGACCAGTACGGGGCCAGGTCAAAGGGACAAGGGCGGGGGCCTTCCGCGCGACGTTCGCCTTGGCTATAGCCATAAATGTACCGCGTGCCCGCGCTACTTCTCTCTCGCCAGCGGGTGGGCCGCCAAGTAGACGCGGCGCGCCTCCGTCTGGCTGACATGAGTGTACACCTGCGTCGCACTTGGAGAAGAGTGTCCCAGCAACTCCTGCACGATGCGCAGGTCGGCGCCGCCGTTCAATAGGTGCGTAGCGAAGCTGTGACGCAAGGTATGGGGGTGTACGCCTTCCCGTAGACCGGCAGCCAGTGCGTAGCGGTGAACAATGTTCTGGACCGAGCGGACCGTCAATCGGCCGCCGAGGCGGTTGATGAATAGGGCCTCACCTGAGCGCGGTGCCGCCAGGGCGGGTCGCCCTTCTGATAGGTAGCGTCGCAACGCCGCTATTGCGGGACGGCCTAGGGGCACCACGCGCTCCTTGGAGCCCTTGCCCCACAGCCGCACCGTCTTTTCTTCCACGGATACGTGGCGAACGTCCAATGCCACTAACTCGCTTACGCGCAATCCTCCGCCATAGAGCAGCTCCAAGAGTGCTTGGTCGCGAAGGCAGAGGGCCGTTTTCTCCGGCGAAGGCGCCTTGGCCACTCGCCCTGGCGCCTCGACGAGCAATGCGGCGTCTAGTACGGAGACCACGTCCGGTAGCCTTCGGGGCGCTTTGGGCGTGAAACGGCGCATGAGCGTGGAGCGTGGGGCCCAGAGGGGCGCGTCCGGCATGAGCTTCCGCTCGATGAGATAGCGCATGAAGGAGCGCAGCGCGGCGAGAGCGCGAACGACGCTGGCACGCTCGTGCCCGTGCTCTCCTGCGCGTTTGCCGCTAGAAAGCTTCCGCTTTTCGAGCAGCCAGGCCACGTAATCGCGGACGAGCGTCCGGTATTCTCGCGGCGCCTGTTCGAGGCCTATCCGCTCGACGAACTTGCGCAGCTGCCGTGCTTCGCCATCGAAGGTTATCCCCTGCCGCTCCAAGTACTCCTGGAAGAGGGCGACGTCAGCGAGGTAGTTGCGCACGGTAAGGCTGGAAATGCCGCGGCTTGTGCGAAGGTGTCGCTCATAGCTGGCCAGGAGGGTAGGCGGGTCATCCTTCTGCACGGCCAATAAGGCGCTGCCCGGCTTGGCTCTCTCGTTGGTCGTCTTGCTCATGCCGATTATCTTGCACCAATGCCGACGGCGCGTGGTACGGGTGGACGATGCGTCCACGGCCGATTTCCGGGCGCCGGGACTGCGTAGGGCATGCCCGAAACCACCTGCCTCCTCAGGAGGAGGCTAGGA
>JBJKQC010000367.1:0-5574 GCA_046705745.1 Dehalococcoidia bacterium | reverse complement strand
GCGTAGAGCCATGAATACCACACATGCAGGATCTCGTCGTAGTGCATCGCCCGGCCGCCCACGTCCCACAATCGGGTGCCGAACGCTAGCGCCAGCACCAGCCCCCAAGCAGCCATCTCCCATCGCTGAAGGCCGAATGGCAGCTTTTCCACAACCGCCTCAACCGTTTGTTGCTCGGCAGGCGTGGTATTGATGTTGGATGTCACTGGCTAGAGTCTCCGGCGTTGATTTTGTAGATGGTCAACGCTCCTCCCGTCGTCGTGAATACGGGCGTCCCCATCTGAGCAAACTTCGCGGCCCCAGTCGTTCCATAGGCGGCGTACTCCTGTGGGCCCAAAATGACGTACTCCACACCGTACTTTGCTAGAAGCCCGCTGGCCACGGCCTTGTTCGTGGTCTCGTAGATTGTGCGGACGTCGGCCTCCCGGGTGGTGATGCTATTTGCGTTGGACCGCCACTGAATTTCATGCCCTGTCCATCCCAGCACGGTCGGTCTGCCGGTGCTCTCTGAAATGATCCCCGCGGCCGTATAGTCACTACACCCTGCCGCGGTATTGGAGCAAGGCACCACCACTGACTCTAAGACGATGGCATCGCGTGGTAAGTTCCCTCGAATCCACTGAATGGCCTCGTATTCCGCGGGCGCTGATGCTTGCAGATACGCTTCTCCATTGAGCTGTAATCCGTTGCCCCCGGAGGTCACAGAGGACACTGCGGCCAGGGAATAGTAGCTGAGGCCCGCTACCATCATGGCCAGTAGCGCACCCCATGCAACGGTGATGGCCCGCGCCGGCAGCCCGCGCAAGTGCATGCGGCTGGTGACGGCCCACAGGCCAAAACCCGCGAGCACGGACATCAATATCCAGCCTTCGTAATAGGCCTTGAAGACCGTGTTCATCCGTCGCAGGTCGCCGCCAAAGACGTCCGATACATAGAAGAGCTCGACTCCCATGATGAGAGCGGCCGCGAAGGCAAGCATGAGCATTGCGGGGACATGCGCGTCATTTCGGGTATGAGCATCGGGATGGCCCGGCGCAAGACGTCGCCGCTCGCTGTCCCGATAAGCCAAGGTCCAAGCGGCAAAAATGGCCAGTGAGAGCACCAGCGCCACCGGCGTCACGATCATGAGCCTATTGAGGGCCAAATATTGTCCGTCCGCGCCGCGCTCGCCATGGACGATGCCGTCCCACAAGAGAAGGCTGATGAGAAGGGCGATGCCTACTACGCGCGTAGTGCCGCTACTGAACGCCAGGGACGCCTCGTCGACTCTTGGCAAGCGGTATCCAGCCTGATGCAGCCCAAACAGAAAAATAATGGTCCCATTGAGAAGAAGGGCCGTTAGATAGAACGGAATGCCCCAGACGGGCTGGAGCCACAGGATGACGGGGGCGAAGCCTATGAACGCGGATACCCCGAAGCGCATCAGGCTCCAGTTACCCTTCGTGAATACTCGCCGTAGCGTGAGCGCAAATAGAGGTAAGACAAGGACGGCAAAGGCTCCCCATACCAAAATCAAGTACAGCGGACGCGTCAGCAGCCCGCGCAGAGGCAGCACTCCGTTCGCACCACTTTGGAAACCAGCGAGGAACGGAGCTGCCACTAGGAGAGCGCCCAGCGTGAGCAGACCTGCTGCCGCCAAAGCTCGCGCAAAGCGCCATCGTGACACAAGCTTGTGCACCAGTTCCCACTTGTCCACTGTCCGGTTAAATAAGTACGTGCCTCCGTTCCCGTTCCCCGGCGCGCTTGCCGCCACCAGCGTTCCGTCCATGGACAGGCTGCTCCCCAGGTAGCAGTCCGCTTGCACATCATCGGCGTGTAGCCTGGACTGCAAGCGCCACGCCGCCCCATCGCGCTTGAACATGAACACCGCGCCAGACCTCGACGCCGAATCGTCAGCGCTATTGGCTGCGACCATGAGGTACGGGTCTTGAATTGCCACTCCGCTTCCGAAAGACATTTTGGAACCCGCTTCGGGTGCAACTACGATGCGGCCTTGATCCCATCCTTCATCGCCCCGCCGGAAAACGAAGGCAGCGCCTATGGCGCCGACCGCCAGCCGATTGAGGCCCAACGCGATACTCTGACCGAAGCCTTCCGCCGGTGTCAGAGGACTTGCCTTCAGCTTGGCTAGTCGGCCCCAGGAACCTGTGCTTAGCCCAAAAATATACACAGCCTCTTCGCCCGGCGCCGAGACCGCCAATGTGTCCTTGTGGAGAGCTATTGCATGGCCAAACCGCGCGTCCGGCGGCAGGTCTTCCTCCAGGATTCCCGCCTCGAAAGACCATGCGGCGTCCCGGACCCGGTAGACATAGACTGCCCCTCCGCCCGGCGCGTCGGGGGCACCCACTGCGATGACATTTTCTTCCAGGGCGACGCTGTGCCCGAAGCCAGCCCCAACGCCGTTCGAGGCCGAGCCGGGCGGTCGTACCAACGCAGTCTGGCTCCACACTCCGTCTTCTGCGGTAAAAATGCACACGGCGTTCGCTCCCGGCGCCCCCGCCGCTATGGTCTGGCCTTGCAAGGCCACAGCGGCGCCAAGCCTGGCATCCGTATGCGTATCGGACAGGTCAGCGTGAAGGTCTGCTACCCGTCTCCATCGGCTGCCCCGCTTCCGGTAGACGAGCACCGCTCCCGCACCGTCCCAGTCGCCGGGCGCGCCCATTGCGGCCGTGCCCGCATATAACGCGACGGTACTGCCAGCCCCCAGCGTCCGCTCGTTCCTTGCGGCGTTGAGCAGCAGCGCGGAGCCCACGAGGCCTAGCTCCAGTGGGACGTCCCATAGGTTCAAGGGCGCGGCCGCACCGACGCTTGCGACCGCCACCAAAGCTAAGGGCCAATGCCGATGCAACGCGTCCCGCCGCAGCAGTCCGGGCTGGAGATACACCTGTGTGGCAATGCCCCCTGCCATCAAGACGAAGCCGATGGACATCACGTGCGGATGCATGTCTCCGAGGATGAAGCTGAATGCCGGGAACTCGGTGATGGCGCCGGGGATGATCCGGCTGATGTTCCACCACCACCAGCCTGCCTGATCAGGAGCCCAGGATGTCGACGGCGTCTGCGCTGTCAGTCCGTTAATGCCCACCCATTGCCAGAAGCTGGCGTTCCCCGCCCCGGCAGCCTGTCCTAACTCCAAGACACCGCCCAAATTGCTGGCGAAGAGCAAGAGGAACACCGCGCCAAACCCGCCGAGGACCGCTGCCCCGGGCTTTCCCTTGGCCAGCCGGATAAGATTGAACGTCAGCCCGAAGGCGGAAACGGCCCCCATGGCGGCGAAGGTCGCCAGGCCAAGGTTGTAGGCAACCGCCGTCGCAATGCCCGTCAGCATGGAGACAGCGCCTATGAGCAGGTAGCCGAGATAGTAGTAAGAGACAGTCTGGCCGGCCATCCAAGGGTCATTGGGCGGATAGTGCGGGCTGGTTACCACGGCGTTCAAGAACATGAAGTCCATGGGCTGTTCGGTATGGACAATGTCTGGGGCCGCGGCCCGCAGCAGTGCAACCGCGACGAACACGGCCAGGAACACCCCGTCCGTGACCAACACTGTGTTCAGGTGCGCCCTGAGGAAGTCCCACGGCTCACGGAGCGAGCGGCGGTGTAGCGTCCAGGAGACCACGGCCACCGCGATAAGCGCGGCGAGCACCGTCCATCGCGAGTTGGGCGCTGTGTGCGAGAGGCCGATCGCCCAGGTAACGAGGCCTGTTAGCAGAAGCCCGAGGGGCTTGCTGAAGGCCCACCCTCTATCGGGCAGGCGTGAAAAAGCGTGGTAGGCGAGGGGATAGGCGGCAAGGCTCAGGACCGCCAGCGTGAGATACCAGAGTAGCATCTGCCCGAGCATGATGACCGGGCCTGCTTACGTCGCCGGCTCATCGCCGAACAGCGCATCGACGAAGTCGTCCGTGTCGAACAAGGATACGTCGTCTAGCCCTTCGCCTGTGCCGATGAAGATAACGGGTAGTTGAAGCTCCTGGGCTATGCCGACCGTTATGCCGCCCTTAGCCGTCCCGTCCAGCTTGGTCAGGAAAACGCCGTTGACTCCTACCGCTTCCTGGAAAACGCGCGCCTGCTCGATTCCGTTGTGCCCGGTGGTCGCGTCGATCACCAGCAGGGTCTGGTGAGGCGACCCTTCCTGAAGCCGGTCAAATACGCGCCGTACCTTCCGCAGCTCCTCGATAAGCGGCGCTTTGGTGTGAAGCCTGCCAGCAGTGTCGAAGATCAGCACGCCGGCCTTACGCGCCACCGCTGCCTGGTATGCGTCGTAGGCAACCGCGCCGGGGTCGGACCCTTGCTGATGCGCAACGACATCCACCTTTAGCCGCTCCCCCCAGACCTCGAGCTGTTCGATTGCCGCGGCCCTGAACGTGTCTCCCGCCCCGATGATCACCTTCTGACCTAGGGCCTGATAGTGCTTGACCATCTTGGCGATGCTGGTCGTTTTCCCAACGCCGTTAACGCCCACCACCAACAGCACGAAGGGCTTCACCGGCAACTGCTCCTGGTCATACCAGTCCCAGATAGCCTTGTCCTTGGGGTCCAGAAGAAGCGCAAGCTCCTCCTTGAACATTTCCACCACATCCTCGGGCTTGGTGGCGCCTTCTTCACGGACTCGCTGACGGACCCTGTTCACGGTCGTCAGCGATGTCTCGACGCCCACGTCCGCCGATATGAGCGCGTCCTCGAGCCGTTCCCACAGGGCATCGTCGGAGAGCGTGGCGCCTTGGAACAGAGCGCCTAGCCCTCCTCCCCATCCGCGCCGGGTCTTGGCGAGAGCTTGGGAAGTCTTTTCTTTGTGCCGGAAAAGCCGAAATACCACGTTGTTTCAGTCCTCACCCGTCAAGGGATGCGTGCCATGCTCAAAGGGGCTGCGCCACGGGTGCGGGTGGAGCATAAGGGGATGGTAGCAACGCATGCCAACCGCTACAACCAATTACGAAGGCCAAGCTGCTCCGGTGTCATGCTCCCATCGCGGAGATGGCCTGGGCCGCTGCTTGCTGTTCGGCTTCTCCCTTTCGGCGCCCGGTCCCTTGGCCAAGAGAGCGCCCGTTCACCAATACACGGACGGTAAACTGACGTTCGTGAGCTTGGCCCTCTGCCTCCACCAACTCGTACTGGGGCAGCGGCAGGCCACGTCCTTGGAGGATCTCTTGCAGCTCGCTCTTCGCATCCGGACGGACTCCGCCGTTCGCAAGTTGGTCCATGCGGCTTCCCAACCAGCGCAAGACGAGTTTTCGGGCTTCCTTCTCGCCTCTATCGAGCAGCACGGCGCCTATGACTCCCTCGACAGCCGCAGCCAGGTTTGATTGGCGATGGCGTCCGCCGTGCGCCTCTTCTCCTTGGCCCATGTAAAGGAAATCGCCGAGCCCAAGGTCCTTGGCGATTTCCCACAGTGTCCGCCCTTGCACCAGGGCCGCCCGCGCTCTCGTAAGGGCGCCTTCCTCGAAGCTGGGGTAGCGCCGGTAAAGCTCGTCGGCCACCACCCAGCCCAGAAAGGCGTCTCCCAGGTACTCCAGCCGTTCATAGCTCTGGAGCTTGGGATCAGGCTGCTCATTGAGGTATGACCGGTGGACCAGGGAC
>JBJKQC010000366.1:0-3519 GCA_046705745.1 Dehalococcoidia bacterium | reverse complement strand
CCCAGGCCATTGGGATGATCTCCCTGGCGTTTCTGATATGGCGTATTCTCGGCACGGAACGCCTTTGGCCCACCCTGTCGGCATCATTGATAACGGTGTATGGGCTGGTCAGCCTGATTGACGCAATCGTGGAAGTGGACTCGTCGCGGAGCATTCTCTGGCGCCTCACGGGCAACCGATTGCACCAAGACGGCACACATTTGGGAATTGCTTCTGTCTTCGTGGCGATGACTGTCCTCACATGGGCGCTGTGGAGCCGCCCAGGTTGGAAACGGACGAGCAGGACCTTAGCGGTGATTGTCGCCGTGGCCGCTGTGGTGAGCGCACCGTTTCCGTTCAACATCTGGCCATATGTCCATGGCGCACTGGAACGGACCATGCTGGGGCTGGTCTTGGTCTGGGCGGAGATAATGGCGGTGCGGTTAGCGCAAGAAGCCAACCGGCAAGGTGCCGGCAAGGCCTGAGCTCGGCTCTTGGAGGGCTATCCAGGGAGCATCCGTGGGCGGCCAGGGAGGAGAACGGTGCGCAGCCGTTCTCCGTCGCCAATCGGCGCTCTGCAGCTTGGTCTAGCTTTGGGGATTGTCCATCACCAGCACTTTTGAGCCTCGGATTCTGCCCTGCTTCAGGTCGGCCAAGGCTTCGTTGGCACGCTCGAGCGGGTAGGGCTCTACCACCGGAGTTATGTGGGCCTGCGCCGCTATGGCCACAAACTCTTCGCCGTCTTTTCTCGTGACGTTCGCGACGCTCTTGATCTCCTTTTCCAGCCATAGGTGGCGCGCGTAATCGAGGTCCAGCAATAGCTGCTTATCCATCTCTTGCTTCCGGATGGCGTTGATGACAAGCTGCCCGCCGGGTGCAAGCCGTTCCATCGCGCGGAGCACTGGGCCCCATGCGGGTGTGGTGTCGATGGCCCGGTCGATCAGCTCGGGAGGGTCGTCATGGATCTCTCCTGCCCAGGATGCGCCCAACGCAATCGCCAAAGCGCGCTCTACCGGGTTGCGGGAAAAGACGAACGTCTTCGACTCCGGGAATAGCGCGTTGGCCATCTGCAGGACGAGGTGGTTGGCGGAGCCGAAGCCGAAAAGGCCCAAGGTCATGCCGTCTTCCATGGCCGTTAGTCTCAACGAGCGGTACCCTACGACCCCAGCGCACATCAGGGGCGCCACTGCCGTCGGGTCCGCGAAGCCGCCAGGGATTTGCAGGGCGTAATTCTCCGCGATGACCATGTACTCTGCGTATCCGCCATCGGCATGACACCCCGTGGCCTGGAACTGCACGCAGAGGTTCTCCTCGCCGCGCAGACACCATCGGCAGCGGCCGCAACTGGAGAAAATCCAGGTAGCGCCAACAAGGTCGCCGGCCTTGAGCTTTCTCACGCCGGGGCCAACTTCGGTCACCACTCCCACCGGCTGGTGGCCCACGATTACCGGCAACTTTGGAGGCGCGATCCGGCCTTCCGCTTGGTCAAGCTCAGTCCGGCACACCCCACAGGCCGACACTCGAATCAGCACTTGGCCCGGCCCGGGCTTCGGCGTAGGCAGATCGCGCGGCACGAGAGGGGCCCACTGCTCGGGCTCTCGTCCGGCAGGCTCCTCCGTTGACAATCGTTCTAGGACCATTGCTTTCATGAGCTTCGCTGTCCCTCCGCACCAGGCCGATTCAATCTGCAATGAGCCGCGTTGCCAGTCCTCATTCTGCCACTCTCGCGCTTCCTGGAGCGTACGGCGGGACGAGGAATGCAGAGCGCCGAGACGTTTAATGAAGCCCGGGGTTGCATTGCGGGCCGTTGGTGATCAGCCTGAGTTCGTAAGCACAACACAATCCTGAAGTTAGCCCGTTAGGCCGGCTTGCACGCAGTGAGGCCAGATGCCGTTGGTCTATGCCGGAAACTTCCCCGACCCGTTCGTACTGCACGTGCCGGGGAAGGGCTTTTACGCTTATGCCACGAACGGCAGGCTTGGCAACGTCCAGACCTTGCATTCGCTCGACCTGCACGAGTGGCATGAGGTTGGCGATGCCATGCCAAGGCTGGCGGGCTGGGTCATTCCGGGCCGGACTTGGGCGCCAGAGGTGCTGCCGCTCCCTGATGGCCGGTGGGCAATGTATTACACGGCCTGGTGCGCCAGGAGCAAGCGGCAGGCGATCGGCGTCGCTTTGGCGCACGCGCCGGAAGGGCCGTTTGTCGATACGGGCAGCAAGCCATTGGTCGACCAATGGCAGGGCGGCTCCATTGACGCCAGCCCCTTCGTCGACGCCGACGGCAAGAGGTACTTGCTGTGGAAGAACGACGGGAACGCCATCGGGCTCGACACCTGGATCCATATCTGCCAGATCGATTCCAACGATCCAGACAGATTGATTGGCAAGGCCAAACGCTTGATCAAGCAGGGCCAGCGCTGGGAAGGAAGGGTAATTGAGGGGCCATGCTTGTGGCGGCATGGTGGGCTGTATTACCTGTTCTATGCCGCCAATGCCTTTAACAAGCCTGAGTACGGAGAAGGATACGCGGTGGCTGAGGCGGTCTTCGGGCCGTACAGGAAAGCACCAGAGAACCCTATTCTTGCAAGCCGCCGTGACGCTGGTGGGCCGGGCCACGCCTCAATCGTCGAGCATGACGGCCGGACGTGGCTGGCGTACCATGCGTGGCCGCCAATGGGTACCGGTGGCCCGGAGGGCCGGCAATTTTGGATCGACGAGCTGGTGTGGGCAGACGATCGCCCTGTCGTGCTCGTATGAACGGACGGTGAGGCCCACCAGCCGCCCGGCGCTCCAAGCAAGGGGACGCAGCAGGTGGCTTTCGAGACACTGCGCACTTTCTCAAGCATTCACCTGGACATGCCCGCGGTATGCTGGCGATAATGGCCACATGACCACCGTCCGCGACCTCGGCGAGTTCGGCCTCATCGACCGTCTCCTTGCTCGAATATCAGAAGCCCGCCAAGAGCTTCCGGCCTACAAGGGGTTCAGGCTACGCTTGGGGATAGGCGACGACGCCGCTGCGTGGCGATTGGAAAGCGGCGTCGAAGTCTTTACCACAGACACCATGGTGGAAGGGACCCACTTCACCGCCGAGACCAGCGACTGGTCTGACGTCGGCTGGAAGCTATGGGCCGCGAATGTAAGCGACGTTGCCGCCATGGGCGCGATGCCCTTGGTGGGCGTCGTGACGCTCGGACTGCCGGGCGATCTGCCATTAGAGGCTGTGGACGGACTGTACCAAGGCATGCTGGAGGCGTGTGCGCAGTACCGGACGCTTTTGGTGGGCGGCGACGTTGTCAACGCCAACCGCGTGTTCATCACGGTCGCCATGAGCGGAGTGTGCGTGGCGGAGCCGCTTACCCGCGGCGCCGCGCGTCCAGGGCATGCGGTCGCCGTGACCGGTCCGGTCGGTGCCTCTGGCGGAGGGCTCCGGCTGCTTCAAGAGCGCGGCATGGCCAGAAGCGACGCGGAGAGAGTGCTTGTGAACGCCCACCGGCGTCCGACGACGCGAGTAGAAGACGGCCAATATCTCCTACGGGA
>JBJKQC010000365.1:0-12829 GCA_046705745.1 Dehalococcoidia bacterium | reverse complement strand
CGGCAGTGGCGGCGGCACCGTGGACACGGCCTTGGACAGCATGGCGGCGGTGGACCTGACGCAGGCGGCGCTCGGGGAGATTGACTCGGCCCTTGGCGACGCGACCGTGACCCTCACGCCCTCTGTTTCCAGCGCTGGGAACGGAGAAGGGCCGGCAACCGAGAGCTCTTCTCCCTTCCTGCGGATCGACTTCTCGGAAGGTAGCGAGTTTTCCATACCAACCACTGGCGGAACATTCACGTCCACGTCCGGTCCAGCAAACAGCTTTGACTGCGGCGCCCCGGCGATGGGCGGGCCGGTCCGCTGCGTACCCGCTCCGGGGCCGGCTGACGAGGTGGGCGCGCGCCCGATAACCGTTTCCCTGGACTCACACGCCAGGGTAGAACTGGCCAGCGTTACGCTTGACGGCGCGGACGTCATGGGCAGTGTCGGGCGCATGGGCGATGCGTCCTTCGCCCTGGCCACGTCGCACCTGACGGTAGGCACGCACACGCTCGCTTTCAACGGGCGGGACGAAGCCGGCAACACCTATGCGACGCCGTTCATCTACACCTTCGAGGTCCGCGAGCGGCCGCCCTATGAAGTGCCGCTATCGCCAGGCTGGGACTTGGTATCGCTGCCCGGCTCCCCGGTCGATCGCTCCATCGACGCCGTCTTCCCGCCAGGGCACCCGGCTTCGGTGGTGGCGACCTATGTCGACGGCGGTTGGCTGGTGGCGACGCGCGGCCCCGATGGCTTCTGGGAGGGGACGCTGACGGAGATTACCGCCAAGAATGCGTATTGGGTCCTGACGGATGGCTTTGGGTCGCTGCGGGTGTCCATTCCGGACTCGATCCTCATTGCCACTCCACCCGCCATACCGGTTCACGCTGGCTGGAACCTCCTTCCGGTGGTTGACGTGGATAGGGCTCCCGCGGGAAGCCCGCCGGGCGACAGTGGAGGAGCCACGGCACTCGACTATTTCGCCAGCATCGACTGGGCTGTGGCGTACAGCTACGACGCGGCCCATCAACGTTGGACGCGGTTATTGCCGAACAGTTCCAGCCGCGTGGTGACGGGTGCCGGGTATTGGGTCTACGTGCTGCGGGAAGGCACGCTCGTGCCGTGAAGAACCGCTATAGCAGCGTTGCGAGGGGTTGCAGGACAACTACCTGCGCCTCTTCCGGCATCGACGAGCGGCTGGGAGAGAGGCGCGCCTGTGGCTCCGGTTCCTTGACTCCCAGCTCTTGCAGGAATGGTCCCAGCTCCCGGAGGTCGGCCTTGTTGCCCGGATGCGCGAAGAGCATGGGCACAACGATCCGCGGAGAGACTAGGTTGACGATCTCCACGGCGTCGGTCACGGTCAAGCCCGCCTTGCTGCCCACGGGCAGGAGCAGCACATGCGGCGAGGCCAGGTCTTCGGCCTCGCGGGATGTGAGCAGCCGGGCGGGGTCCCCTAAATGACAAACGGAAACGCCTTCAGCCTCGATGATGAACATGGTGTTCCAGAGAGGCGCGTCATCGACGGTTCCCGCCCGAGGCGTGCGTACGCCCTTGATATGCCACCCCGCCGCTTCATACTCTCCCGGCCCGGTCAACACGACCGGCGGCTTTTCCCCCTGTGTGGGCCTTACCACGGATGGGTCCGATGGCCCGCCGCTGACCGTCACGACGCTTGCAGCCCCGTGCTGAGGCGGTACTCGTAGGCCGAGTTCAGTTGGGAACGGGTCCATTAACAGGGAGGAGTTACCGCTGCGGAGGCGAAAGCAAGCATGGCCGATCCAGTAAAGGTCCACGAGGGTTAGCTCCGTTTGCGCCCGATGAGCGCCCAAGCGCCAGGAAGCGCGATGATAGCGATGTACATCTTGATGAGGTCGCCTACCACGAACGGGTAAAGGCCGCCGACAAGGGTCTTTTCCAACGTCGTGCCGCCCGGGATGGCTGATGCGAGGTTGAAGCCCAACTGCCTATTTAAGACGCCGGAGCCGATGACATACCCCAGCCACAGCAGGCCGGGAACGTAGACAAGGGCATTGCCAGCCAGCATGGCGATGTTGACTTTCCAGCCTCGGTCCCAGCCGTGCTCGGCCAACCGGCCTACCAGATATGCCGCGGCGATGAAACCTACGATGTAGCCACCGCTGGTCAGGGTCCAGACTGGGGCCCCGGTGCCTATCCAGGGGAAGATGAAATGGAAGGTGTGTCCTTGCAGCGCCCCGGATGCCGGGGTGAAGACAGGCAGGCCCGCCGTGCCTAGCAACGCGTAAAGCGTTAAGGACGCTGCACCACGTTTGGAGCCAAGCGCTCCGCCCGTGAGGAGAACGCCGAGCGTTTGCCCAGTAATGGGTACGGTGGTGAAGGGGAGTTGTACGGCGATTTGCGCGAACACCGCCATTAGCAATGTCGCGCTGACGACTAGAGCACCGTCTTTCAGCAGGCCTGAGCCGGGCACTACAGCGTCGATAAGGGTAGAAGGTCGCGCGGATGCTGCCATGAGTAATACCTGTTGGATGAGTCGATGGACGCGCGGGGAAGTATATCACGGCCTTCCTTTCCGCCAGCCTGGCAGCCGGTCTTGGCGGGTGGCAGGCGTGAGCGCAGGACTATAGCAGCTGGACCGGTGCTGTTCGTGGAGTTGGTCATCGCCTCCCACAGACGGGTCGGCCTGGGCCTGGACGGGCTGCTCGTCGCGTTTGACACGCTTTTTCAGGCGCTCTTAGAATGGCTATGCACCCGGTGGACGGGGGAAAGGGTGGCGGTTATGCTGGAAATGGTCATTGATAGCATTCGCGTAAGCTTGATGAATTACCAACGGGTAGTCATCCTGAAGCAGCGCGCAGTAGACAGATATCTACCGATCTGGATCGGCTCCCCGGAGGCAGACGCCATCGCCGTGAAGCTCCAGGACGTCTCAGTGCCGCGCCCCCTAACGCATGACTTGCTTGGCTCCATCATTTCCACCCTAGGGGCGTCCATTGAGCATGTGATCGTATCTGATCTTGCTAATGACACCTTTTTCGCAAAACTCATCCTCAGACTGGCCGATGGCAGCACGAGAGAAGTTGACTGTCGGCCTAGTGACGCGATCGCCATTGCAGTGCGGGGGGGACAGGTTGTAACGGGGCCCGAGGGCCAGGACCACTGGTTCCCTTCCATGCAGGAGGCGCAGCATTTTGCGGATGGCTTCAGAGACGCGAAGCCCGAGATACGGTCCAAGGTGCCCATTTATGTGGAAGAGGGTGTCTTAGAGAAGGCAGGTATTGTGATGGACCGGGAGACGGGCAAGCCATTGGAGTCTGCCCCACAGGATGCGGGTAGCGGGCAGCGACAGGTGACGGAAGAAGAGATCCGCAGGATGTCCGCGTTCAGTGATTTCTTGAAGGACTTGCCCGGCCTTGAAGAATTGGGGGAGCGGTCAGACTCCTAAGGGACCAGCCATTGCATCGATAAATTGATGTTGGGAGCCCTGGCGGGGGGCGGCCACTCGTTGTTGTTGACCCTGTCAGATTATTTGTGATAGCCTTCACTAAGTCTCAGGCCAAGCATGAAAGATCGTCCGCCGTGGGCCACTGCGCTACAATTCGCGGGCATAGGATGGTTCATAGCCGGTAGCATCGTGCTTGGTGTGCTGGGTGGCGAGTGGCTTGATGGGAAGGCAGGGACCTCCCCGCTCTTCCTGTTGATTGGTATGTTTTTGGGAATAACGGTTGCTTTCTACGGTAGTTACCGCATGGCAGCCGTTTATTTGACTGGCCGGAAAAACGCGCAAAGACCGAAAAGGCCAAGATCTTGACCTATAAGCACGCGTTTCTTATTGGCGCAGCCATCCTCCTCCTTAGCGGTTTCTTCTTAGGTGGTGTAGGGGCGGTATTGCGGGGAGGCCAACCGCTTGTTGCCGTTCCCGAGGTGCACGTACCGCCAGATGTCATCTTCACAATTGGCAGCTTTGGCGTGACGAACACGCTGTTGTCGGCATGGCTCACCACCGTCGTAATCCTGCTCGTCTTTGGCCTAGGCACTCGCAAGATGAAGATGGTACCGGGGCGCTACCAGGCCTTGGTGGAAATGTTCATCGAGTGGCTCTACAACTTCACCAAGGACAGCGCGGGGGAGAAGAGGGGCCGCGTGATCTTTCCCCTCGTGTCAACGCTCTTCATTTTCGTAGCCTTCAATGCGTGGATGGCCCTGATTCCCATTTATCCCACAGTGAGTATCGAGACTGCCCACGGGCCAGCCCATATCTTGCGGTCCGCCGCCACGGACATCAATATGCCGTTGGCGCTGGCATTGATCTCATTCGTATTCGTGGAAGGATGGGGCCTGAGGGTGCACCGGTTCGGCTACTATAGGGAATTTATCCGGCTGAGCAGCCCCATGGCCTTCTTCATTGGCCTACTGGAGGGGTTAAGCCACTTCACTCGCATCGTCAGTTTTACGTTTCGTCTATTCGGCAACATGATGGCAGGCGAGCTGGTGCTGTTCATGATTACGTTCCTGCTGATATTCATCGCGCCGTTGGCGTTCTATGGACTGGAGATACTAGAAGGCGCCGTGCAGGGGCTTATTTTCATGGGCCTGACGTTGGTCTTCGCCGTCTTGGCTATTGGGACCCAAGACGGGCATGAGCAAGAGCATCGAACAGTGAGCGCCGCGGGCGCTTCGGACTCCCCCGCTCACGGAGACAGCCGAATTTGAGGAGGACCTCCTATTATGTTGCCACAGATTGACCAGCAAGCACTGCAACTGGCGGTGGGCCAGGTGACGCAATTCACTGATCAGGGCGCCAAGTACATTGGAGCAGGTCTCGCCGCAATTGGCATGCTGGGCGCGGGCGCCGGCATTGGGTCAGCCGCTTCTGGCGCCCTGACGGCGCTGGGCCGTAATCCAGAGGCACGTGACCTGATTGTGCCCAATATGATTTTGGCATTCGCGTTCGCTGAGTCCATAGCTATCTATGGCCTGGTGGTCGCGATCTTGCTGCTATTCGTGGTATAGCGCTAAAGACGCGAAAGGAGAGCGTACGTGCTCGAAGCGTCCGTCTTGCAACAGACTGCCGAACAGGCCAGCGGGACCGCCGCATTAGGTGTCGATTGGGTCACCCTGCTGGTGTACGTCGCCAATTTTCTCATGCTGCTGGTGTTGCTGCGCGTGTTGGCGTACAAGCCGGTGATGCGCATGTTGGACAGCCGCGCGGAGCGGGTGCGGAGCGGGCTGGAGGAAGCCGACCGCGTCCGGCGGGAAGCGCAGGAGCAGCAAGCCGCGATGCAACGCACGCTGGACGAAGGGCGCCAGGCTAGCCAGCGTGTGCTGGCCGAAGCCAGAGAAGCGGCCGAGCGTTATCGGGAGCAGCAGGCTGCTCAGGCCCGCGCTGAGGCCGAATCCATGATGGAGCGGGCCCGCGAGGAGATTCGCCGGGAGCGGGATGCCGCTCTCGAGCAGGTCCGAGCTGAGTTTGCTGGTCTCGCGGTCACGGCGGCCGAACGGATAATTCGGCGGTCCTTGGACAAGGAGACGCACAAAGATCTGATAGACGAGGTGCTGTCCCAGGATGGCGCCGTGCACAGCCAGGGGTAGCCGTGGCCAAGGCCAAGCGATACGCGCAAGCACTCTTCGCCCTAGCCCAGGAAAAGGGTAGGGAGCAGCCTTGGTTTGACGAGCTGCGAGACGCAACCCGCGTGCTCTTGGCCAACGAGGAAGTCAAGCTACTGTTGACCACTCCTCGAATATCTGAAGAGCGAAAGTTGGATGCTGTGCGCGAGGCGCTCAGGGGCAAGGACCCATTAGTAGTGAACCTCATTGGCGTGCTCATCACCCGGCAGTCCATTGGTATCCTCCCTGAGGTCACCGGAGAATACGGCGCGCTGCTGGACGAGAGTTTAGGCCGTGTGTACGCGAGCGTGACCGCCGCCGTGGCCCTTTCGCTTGAGCAACGGCGGAGCCTGGAAGCATCGCTGCGTGAGTCACTGGGCAAAGACGTTGTCTTGGACATACGGGAAGACCCGTCCATCATAGGTGGACTGGTTGTACGAGTGGGAGACCAAGTCATCGATGGCAGCGTGCGGACGAAGCTGGAATCGATGAGGCTTCGACTCGCTCAGGACTCTTTGGCATAATCGACAATCGCTCCGGGCCCAAATGGGCAAGACCCGGAGGCGGAGGCGGGCATGACGACTCGCGGGCAAGACATTGTATCGGTGCTGCGGCGCCAGATCGAAGAATTCGGCGGCGAAACCTCCCTTACGGAGGTGGGGACCGTCGTGGAAGTCGGCGACGGAATCGCACGTATCCATGGCCTAGGGAAGGTTGGGTACGGTGAGCTTCTGTCATTCCCTAGCGGAGTGACCGGGTTGGCCCTCAACTTGGAAGAGGACGTGGTCGGCGCTGCCATCATGGGCTCTGATGTGGAAGTGAAGGAGGGCGACGTCGTTAAGGCCACGGGAGAGATCGCTCGCGTCCCCGTGGGTTACCCGCTAATGGGGAGGGTCGTCAATTCGCTCGGTGACCCGATGGATGGCAAGGGGCCAATCAAGACCCAGTCGTTCCGCCAGATCGAGATCATGGCGCCGAACGTGGTGAACCGGCAGGCGGTCAATACGCCCGTTCAAACGGGCATCAAGGCCATTGACGGGATGATCCCCATCGGCCGGGGCCAGCGCGAGCTGATAATCGGCGACCGGTTCACCGGCAAGACGGCGATTGCAATCGACACGATTATCAACCAGAAGGGCCAGGACCTCATCTGCATCTATGTGGCAGTGGGGCAGAAGCAAGGTAAAGTCGCGCAGATTCAGGCGACCTTGGAAGAATATGGCGCGATGGAGCATACCATTATCGTCGCGGCTAACGCTTCGGACCCAGCGCCGCTCCAGTACTTCGCGCCGTATGCCGGTTGTGCCATCGGTGAGTTCTTCATGTTCGACGGGCGCGATGCACTCATCATCTATGACGACCTGACCAAGCATGCCTGGGCATACCGTCAGATGTCGCTGCTGCTGCGACGCCCGCCTGGGCGAGAGGCATACCCAGGCGACGTTTTCTATCTTCACAGCCGGCTGTTGGAACGGGCGGCGCGGTTGGACGAAGCCCATGGAGGAGGTTCGCTGACCGCATTACCGATCATCGAGACCCAGGCGAACGATGTGTCGGCGTACATCCCCACCAATGTCATCTCGATCACTGATGGTCAGATCTACTTGGAATCTGATCTGTTCAATGCGGGCATCCGACCCGCTGTCAATGCGGGCCTGTCTGTTTCGCGTGTCGGGAGCTCGGCGCAGACGCGGGCGATGCGGAAAGTGGCAGGCCGCTTGCGGCTGGAGCTGGCGCAGTTCCGGGCCTTGGCCAGCTTCGCGCAATTTGGCGCTTCCGATCTTGATCCAGCGACTCGTGCTCAGGTGGAACGAGGGCAGCGACTGACTGAGCTACTCAAGCAGCCCCAATATCGCCCCTTGAGCGTCGCGCAGCAGGTGTGCTCCATATATGCGGCAGTGAACGGGTACGTCGATGATGTGCCCGTGGAGCGAGTAGGCGAGTTCGAGGAACGCTTGTTGGGCTATCTGGAGACCTCCAAGCCGGAAGTCTTCAAGTCTATCCAAGACACGAAGGACATCGACGCTCAGACGGAGGAAGCCCTTAAGGAGGGCATCCAGGCATTCAAGGCCATGTTCTAGCGGGGCGGGGGCGCCAGCCGACCAACCTTGGAGGCCTTGGGCCGATCGCCGGGCTGTTGGCAGGCAACCAGGAAAGTCGGCCCAAGCCAATATTCATCTCCGGCGGCCCCGGCCTCTCATTCTCATCAGCTGCCCTGTGAGAGGACCTTGGAGGCCTTGATGGAACGTGCTGGCCGGATGGGCCTACGGCACATGCCGTAGAGGCACGACGGCTGGGATGGCAAAGCGGCGCTGTTTCCGGGGCGGAGGCAGGAAGGCGGTCGACATGGCAGTAGGGCAGCGGGAGTGGCACAGAGCATTCCCAGCATTCTCGAGGGAAGGAAGCCAGTAGGTGCCGAGCGTACGTCAAATACGGGGACGCATCCGGAGCGTCCGGAGCACGGCCCGAGTTACGCGCGCCATGCAGATGGTGGCGGCGTCCAAAATGCGCCGGGTCCAAGAACGTGTCGTGGCTTCTCGGCCATATGCGGATAAACTGCGATCCGTCCTGGCCAGCTTGGTTAGCCAGGGAGCCGACCGGGGCGAACCGCGCCCGCCATTGCTCGTCAGGCGGGCTATTTCTCGCAAACTGCTGGTGGAAATCACGCCGGACCGTGGACTGGCCGGGGGCCTTCCCAGCAACATCAATCGCAAGGCGGCCCAGTTCATGCTTGCCCAGGATGTGCCTACTTCGGTAATCACTGTGGGTAAGAAGGGCCGCGACTTCATGGTCCGTGCCGGGCGTGATCTGAAGGCGTCTTTCACGGATATTGGTGACCAGCCGGTCCTCACGGACACGTCACCCATTACCCACTTGGTATCCTCGCTCTTTACCGCGGGCGAAGTGGACGAGGTGCACCTTGCCTTCACGCGTTTCGTCAATACCATGGTGCAAGAACCGGTGATCGTACAGTTGCTTCCCATAAACACGTCCGAGTTCACCGTGGAGTCTGGACCCAGGGTGGATTACACCTATGAGCCGGATATGTATAGCGTGCTGGCAGCGCTGTTACCCCGCTTCGTGGAAGTGGAGGTCTATCAAGCTGTGCTGGAGAGTGCGGCCAGCGAGCAGTCTGCCCGCATGGTTGCCATGCGTAATGCGACAGAGGCCGCGAACGACATGATCGAGGCACTGACCTTAGAGTTGAACAAGGCGCGGCAAAACTCGATTACCGCGGAGCTACTTGACTTGGCTGGCGGGGTTGCGGCATTGGAGGGCTGATCTTTGGGAGAGCGCTCCCGGGTTGAGAACAACTATCCCTCGCTTAACGGCGGGGGTGGGTCGAGGGGGAATCAAATGGTAGAAGGAGCCGAAGGCAGGGTTGCACAGGTCATCGGCACAGTCGTGGACGTGGAGTTCCCGGCGGACCGCCTTCCCGGCATATACAACGCCTTGGAGCTGCAAGTGGACGGCTCCCGCCTTGTGCTCGAGGTCGAGCAGCAGGTAGGAAACAACTGGGTGCGCTGCTTGGCGCTGGGCCCCACGGAGGGATTGACACGCGGGACTTCCGTCAAGGACCTGGGGCAGCCTATTGCCGTTCCCGTGGGTGAAGCGAGCCTAGGTCGGGTATTCAACGTGGTGGGTGAGCCGCTGGATAGCCTTGGGCCGGTGGACGCTAAGGAGTACTGGCCCATTCATCGTGAGCCACCGTCATACGAGGAACAGAGTTCCACCGCACAAATACTGGAGACGGGCGTCAAGGCAATTGACCTCATCGCGCCCTTTACCAGGGGCGGCAAGGTTGGGGCCTATGGTGGCGCCGGCGTTGGCAAGACCGTCATCATCCAAGAGCTTATCCGGAACATTGCCAACGTTCACAAGGGTTTTTCGGTTTTTGCTGGCGTTGGTGAGCGGTCACGTGAGGGCAACGACCTTTGGCACGAGATGCAGGAGTCCGGCGTTCTTGCCAATACTGTTCTGGTTTTCGGACAGATGAACGAGCCACCAGGCGTGCGCCTTCGCATCGCGATGACCGGCCTTACCATGGCCGAGTACTTCCGCGACACGATGAACCAGGATGTGCTGCTTTTCATCGACAACCTCTATCGGTATATCCTCGCGGGAATGGAAGTGTCGGCTTTGCTTGGCCGCATGCCCTCAGCGGTAGGCTATCAGCCTACCCTCGCGACGGAAATGGGTGAGCTCCAAGAGCGCATCACATCTACCAGTAAAGGGTCCATCACCTCATTCCAGGCCATCTACGTTCCGGCGGATGACTACACCGACCCCGGCGTGGTCACGAGCTTCGGCCACTTGGACGCGGTCATCGCATTAGAGCGCTCCATCGCGGAACAGGGTCTGTTCCCGGCAGTCGACCCGCTCACGTCATCCTCTCGTATCCTAGACCCCAATATTGTGGGGCAAGACCACTATGAGGCGGCGCGGGGAGTGCAGGCGGTCCTGCAGCGCTATAAGGATCTGCAAGACATCATAGCCATACTTGGCATGGAAGAGTTGTCGGAGGAGGACAAGGTGACCGTGGCTCGTGCCCGCCGCATTCAACGTTTCCTCTCTCAGCCGTTTTACGTCGCCGAGCAGTTCACGGGTCGCGAGGGCCGTTACGTGCCTGTTACCGAGACCGTGCGCGGCTTCAAGGAGATCCTCGAAGGCAAGCACGACCATATCCCAGAGCAAGACTTCTACATGGCAGGGACCATCGACGATGTGGTCGAGCGCTCCGAGTCCCGGGCGAGTACCGGAGCCGGAGCGTAGGCGCCATGCCGATGCGCTTGGAGATAATCACGGCTGACCGTATCCTCTTCGATGGAGAAGCGGACGTGGTCGTTGCGCCCGGCACCGAGGGCCAAATGGCCGTGCTGCCGCACCATGCCGCGCTTATGACGGCCCTTGACCCAGGTGAGCTGCGCTACCGTGACCCACAAGGTGAGACCTTCCTCGCCATATCGGGTGGGTTCATGGAGGTCCGCGACAATCGCGTCGTTGTGCTGGCGGACAGCGCCGAACGCGCGGAGGAGATCGACGAAGCGCTGGCGCAGGAGGCGATTCGTCGTGCTCAGGAGCGCATCGCCAGACGAGAAGAAGATGTGGACGTGGAACAGGCCTTGCATACCCTGCGCCACGCCCAAGTGCGCGTGGCCGTCACTCGCCGGCGCAGACAGCAGTCGGTGCCGCCCAGCTCGACTCCCTGAAGTGGGACCACCGTGGGGGACCGGCTGATTTGGCCTTTTCGGACATCATAGCCTCCGCTGGGTTGCCCTCAGCGATTTAGGTCATCACGCCAATTGGCTGCTGGCGAGGTGCCTGGGCGCTTGCGTCCGCGTTGCCTTTGCACTGTCTTGGGCTTGGGCCTGCGCCCGTTGCCAACGCTCATAAAATGGCAGCACGCCAAAGCTGTGCTCCGTGCCACCGTTGTGGAGGTCTGCATGAAGCTGCCTCAATACGGCTTTGCTTACAGCTTTCCTTGATGCGAAGGGGCTTTGAACGCGGACCAGACAGGCCTAGACGGATGCTTGCAGATAGTAGGTCATTGACTGGAGTGCGACGACCGGGTCCACGTTGCGGACGTGGACGTCGGGAGGCACGATGGCCGATTGAGGTGCGTAGTTGAGGACTGCCTTGATCCCCGCATCCACCAACTTGTCTATGACCTCCTGAGCGACGCTTGCTGGGACGGCTACGACTGCGATTTGCACGTTCTCGCGTTCAGCTATCTGGCGGAAATTACTAAAGTCATGGATCATCAGACCACCGGCGACCTGACCTATCAGTCGCTGGTCCGAGTCAAACGCGCAAACCACGCGGAACCCTTCGGGCTGGAAGCCCGGATAGCTCATGATGGAGCGACCCAAGCGCCCGATGCCCACCACCGCCAAATTCCATGTTTGATCGAGCCCGAGAATGTGGCGAAGCCGGTCCAACAAATGGGCGATGGTATAACCCCGCCCTTGCTTGCCAAAGCGCCCGAAGTAACTAAGGTCCTTACGTATTTGGGCGGGTGTTACCTGCAAAATCTCACCGAGTTGTTGCGAGCTAATGACCTCCAATCCGCTTTCTAGGAGATGTGCCAGTGCCCGCAGATAATGGGGGAGTCGCTGGATGACGACTTCAGGAACTTCAGCCGCTGCTGCGCGAGTTGCCATTCTTGACCTTAACGTTTTGGGATGGTGTTAGAGGGCTTGTGCAATTGTGAAATAAAGAGTAAATGCTTCCGGGACCGAGCGCAAGCAAAGCACCCGGCACATTTGCTTGTTCTGGGCCGCTCCTCAGCACGTCAGCATTCTCCGGTCCATCTGGGACGTATCGCATTAAGCACCTGTAGTTAGATGGTTCCCACTTATGCTTAGGTCAAATTGCCATCATGCCGTGCCGGCAGCCTCGGCTACGCCTGCTGGCACGAGCGTTGTCTCGCCCCCGTGGTATAGTGACCATGGACCTCTTTTGCGAGGCATTCATGCTCATTGGCGCGTGCCGTTTGACCTTCCACTTGCCGGGTAATGATTCATTGAAAGGGAAGCGCCAGGTCTCCCGTTCGGTCATCGACCGCCTGCATCAGCGTTTCAACGTGGCTGCTGCCGAGGTGGATGCCAACGACCGACACCAAACGCTCGTCATCGGCGTTGCTTGTGTCAGTAATGACGCAAAGCACGCCGGCCAAGTGCTGGATGCTGCCGTGCAGTACGTGCGCGGCATGCACATCGATGCGGATTTGGTGGACGTAGAACGGAACGTGCTGGACGGTGACTAACGTGGACACCGACCTGGTTGTCCAGCACCTCCGGAGCGCATTGGCCCACTCTGGCCAGATGGCGCACGTCGAGGAGCTGCCCTACCGTGGGCCCAGTCACGCTGAATTAGCCCATACGCTACACGCTGACCTGCAAGAGGGATTGCAGGTCAGGGGCCTAGTGCCGCTTTACAAGCACCAGGCGTTAGCAGTGGACGCCGTCCTGGACGGGGACGACATCGCGGTTGTCACGCCCGCCGCCAGCGGAAAGAGCCTGTGCTATCACATCCCCATCGTTCATGGGTTACTGACGGAACCGTCGGCGCGGGCATTGTACCTGTTCCCTACCAAGGCTTTGGCCCAGGACCAGCTCCGCAGCCTGCGCTCGCTTTTGCCGCAGCACTTGGCATCCCGGCCTGCTATTTTCGATGGGGATACTCCCCAGAGTGAGCGAAGCACCGTGCGGCGCTCGGCAGCCGCGATACTCACGAACCCAGACAAGCGGCACTATGGCAC
>JBJKQC010000364.1:0-7916 GCA_046705745.1 Dehalococcoidia bacterium | reverse complement strand
CGCAAGCTGAGTACTTCGTTGCGCGCGCCGACGGGGCCGGCGCCGCGCGACCAGGTTCGCGTGGAGCCGGTGCTCATGTCCGGCACGCGGACGTAATCGATGGCCTTTTCCGGCGCGGCCAGGATGTTCACGCCCTCACCGAAGTAGAGCTCGGCGAAGTGCAGGCCGTCCGTGGCGATCTGGTTGACGGCGACCTGGATGAGCCGGACGCGCCGCCCGGGGGACGGCGTCAGCAGGGTCTGGCGGTCGACCGTGGCGCCGGGCTCGTTGAAGAACAGAAACTTGGTGTCGCTCAGATCGTCCAGGTAGCCGGGGGTGAGTCGGCTGTTGCCGCTGTCGCGCGCCGAGCGCGGGCGGACGGTGGGGCGGTAGTCGTTGCGGGCCGAGGGCATGGGGTCCTCCTTTCGGGCAGTGAATGGTGAGCGGTAAGCAGTGAGGCGGGCCAGGCGAACGTAGGGGCGTTCAATTGAACGCCCCTACCGTGGACGCCCCGCCGCTTACACCGTGATGTTGTACTGAAGGGCGGTGTGGGTGGCAGTGGCGCGGTCGCCGGTGCGCTCGGCGAAGGCGACGCGCATGCTCACCACCATCACGTTCTGCCGCTTCTGCACGTCCCGCTCCGCCTCGATGAGCAGCTCGCGCTTGAAGCCCTTGCGCCACTGGGTCCGGTTGACCAGCAGCAGCCGACCCGTGTCGTTGCCCACGCCCGAGGCGCTCACCTTGCCGTTGGTGCCCGCTTGGGCCATCTGCTCCGATACGATCACTGGGATCCCCTCCACGGCGCCGAGCTGGCCCGTGAGCACGGTGGCATTGGGGCCGAACTTGTCCAGCGTTCGGAACTGGTCGATGGCCTGGCTGGCCAAGAACGTCTTGACGTCCGTGACAAAGGCCTGCTCGGAGGGGCGGACGCCGTACTTTCCAAGGAGACCCCTCAGGGCGTTGAACATGTCCGCCGTCGGTGCCGCGCCGAAGGCGTTCCGCTGGCCGGCGTTGTCCACCAGCGGCAGGCGGATGAGCCCGTCGAAGCCGAGCAGGTACTGCGCCAGACCGGGCGTGGCGGTCGTCAATGTGGAGCCGTCATAGTTGATGTTGCCAGTGGTGGCCGTGTCCGCGTTCAGCAGCACGTCGTCCAGCACTTGGGCCGCGTTGCGCAAGAGGGTGGCGCGGACCTCCGCCATCATGGCGATCACGGCGTCCTCGTCCAGCTCATAGGCCCAAGGCACCATGCCCACCAGCTCGTGGGCCGTCAGCGTCTGCTTGGCTGTGGCGAGGTCGGTGGGCGTTGGGGCGGTGTTGGCCGTGCCGGGGTACCAGTCCACGTCCCCAAGCTGGAGCGGGATGTCGAAGGGGTTGCTGGGCATGGTGACCATCTCGAAGAGCGACGCGACCGCCGTCTCCAAGTCCAGGTCCGCCCACACCTGTCGCGCCACCTCCTGCGACACCAGCTCCGCGCCGGCGCCGACGGTGGTGGAGTCCATGGCGCGGGTAACGCTCTCCTCCCACGCCCGGAGCGCGCGTGGGTCGTAGTCCTGAGGCCGGGCCTGCTGTGCGGCCAGCAGGCTGCGCACGATGGCCAGGTCCACCAGGTCGAAGCCGTCTAGCCGGCCTCCACGGACGCGCAGACGGTCATGGGACGAGCGGGAGAGCACGGCCTGGCGCTGCATCTCCTTCTGACGCTCCAGGATAGAGTGGACCTCGGCCGATAACCGCTCCTGCTCCTCGCGGACGACGCCCAGCTCCTGGCGGATGGGGTCGAACCGCTCCTTGACGAATGCCTGGGTCTCCGCGATCTCCTTCTGTATCTGGTCAATACCGGACATGGGTCCCTCCTTTTAGGTCAGTGAAACGGTGAGAAAGTGAAAAGGTGAAAAGGTGACAGAGCAAGAAAGAATGAAAGGGTGAGAATGCGTGTTATTGCTTTTCTGCCGTTTCACCCTTTCACCCTGTCACCCCCACTACCCCGCCAGGGCCTCGCGCAGGCTGCGCAGCGCGCGTATGACGACATCCGCCATGGTGTCCGCACCGTCCTCCTCCACGGCGTGGGTGGGTTTCGATGGGACGTCTGGGGCCAGCAACTCCAACGCCGACGCCGCGCTTCCCGCCCGCCGGCTCGAAGCGCCCGCGTGGGTGATGTCCGCCGGCGGGCCGGCGAAGGTGAAGAGGGGGCGCAGGCGCGGCACGGCCAAGCCATCCCGCAGTGCCTTGGCCAGCGCGTGGGGGTTAGCGGGCACGGGCACCGCGCTAATCTCCAACAGCTCCTGCTTGGTGTACTCGACGCCCACGACCGCGCCGTCGCGCCCCTTGCGCAGCTCGAAGGCCCTGGGGCGGAATCCGACGCTGACAGCGTGGAGAAACCGCTGGCGGTAAAGCGTCTCCACCTCCTGGGCGAAGGCAGTCGGGGCGAACTCGACAGTCGCCACCAGCCGCGTGCCGTCCACGGCCACCCAGTTGCTGCGGCCTATGGGCGTGCGGGTGTGGTCGTGCGCCCATAGGAACACCGGGTTGGCGAGGTATCCCTCCAGGTCCCAGCCATCCGCCCGGACCACATCACCCATGCGGTCCTCGGTCTCATCGGACGCAACGAAGGTGAGGGGCCGGTCTAGGTTGGGGAGTCCGCCGGAGTTGATGGAGTACTTCCGCACGTAGGGCGCGTCGGCCACTCCCATCTGATAGGCATCCAGCGACTCCAGCAACCGCTCCCGCTCCCATTGCTCCATCTCCGTGACCGCCGCGTTCGTCTCCATGGGCACCTCCTTCGTGGTCTATCTTGGAATCGATTGGGGGCAGGGATCCGTAGGGCAGGTCTGGGACCGGCCCCTGGTCTTCGCCCCGCCCGGTGATTGCCTTTGTGCGATATCAGCGGTGCCCTGGCGCCCGCCACGGGCCGTCCGTCTTCATCCACCCGCCGATGTCGGGGGTTCCGTAGACCGGCGCACAATACGTAAGAGGAAACCCCAACATTCGCACGCCGCCTGCGTTTCTCCATATGGGGCGGGGGTCCCTTGGCGCAGACATGAAAAGCCCCCGGCCGTCCTGCTCGGACCTGCCGGGGGCTTGCCCGCCCGCTCTATTCAGTACGAGTGCTATTATAGAACACTAGTTCGTATATTGCAAGGGCTTTTTGTCGCATGCGCAGAACGTCTAGTCCGACAGAAGGTGGCGGAAGTCTCGCCGCCTAGTAATACTGTGCCGTGGGTAGCTTTTTTGATGACGCGTCGTAAGATATGACTAGGCTGTGATGATTCGAGGTGTTCCATGTTGGAGAGCCTGCGGCGGCTCCGCGAAGACGCGGCGCGGGTCTCGGAGGAGCTTGGCTCCAGCGCGGGGGCTAGGCTTCTGGAGGTAGTGGAGGAGCTGGACAGGGTGGCCAGGAACGCAGGCTTGCCAGAGTCCCCACAGCACGAAGACGATCTGGCCGACCGGGTCCGGCGGCGGGAGAAAGTGGCGGACCTGTCCGCCCTTCCCACGTCGTCCATCCAAGATGTGGCGGAGGCCGCCGCGCGCGCCGTCGCCGAGGCCCTGCAAGCCGACTGCGCCAAGGTGCTGGAGCTGCTGCCCGGCGGTGACCTACTGGTCCGCGGAGGCCACGGCCTGCCGGATGGCATGGCCGGCGCCTGGCGGGACGCCGCCGGCGCGGGCTCCCAGGCCGGTTTCACCATCGAGACACACGAGACCGTCGTCGTGGAGGACCTCGGGGGGGAGGCGCGTTTCAGCGTCGCCCAAGCGCTCCTCGACCTCGGCCTCACCAGCTGCATCACGGCGGTCATCCCTGGCAAGCACCGGCCGTACGGGGTGCTCCAGGCGGCCAGCAAGCAGCGCCGCGGCTACTCGCATGGAGACCGGCGCTTCATGGCCATCGCCGCCAACATGGTAGGCGCCGCCATATCCTTGGTGCAGAGCGAGCGGGCGGTCCGCGTGCACCAGGCGGTAAGCAGGGCGTTCTCGGGCGCGAGGTCCGTGGAGGAAGTCGTCCAACGCTTCTTGCCCGCCGTGGCCGCAACATTGGAGTTCGAGGCGGCCAGCATATGGCGGCCGGACTCGGACGGCGCGGCCATGCACAGCGCCACAACCTGGACGTCCCCATCCTTTCCGCAGTCGTACCCGCGTGGCGATGTCACGTTCCGGCCCGGCGAGGGGAGCATCGGGCGGACGTGGGCCGACAAACAGGTGCTCCGGTCCTCTGATGTGAAGAATGACACGCGGTTTCGCCGCCGTGCCGACATGGCCGCGGCCGGACTCGTGTCCTGCGTCTGCTTGCCCATCCCCATGCGCGGCCGCGATGAGGTAGCTGGGGTCTTGGAGCTGCTCAAGGCCCAGTCCTACGAGCCCGACGCCGACATCCTGGCCACCCTGGAGGCGGTGGTCAGGCAGCTCGGCGGGGTGATGGAGCGCATGGACACCGAGCAACGGCTCCGCCGGCGGGAGCACGAGTTCCGGGCCTTGGTTGAGAACAGCCCCGATCCCATCGGCCGGTATGACCGTGACCTGCGCGTGCTGTATGCGAACCCGGCGGTGGAACGGAGCGTGGGGACCCCGTCGGCCGAGCTCGTTGGACGAAGCGGTGGGTCTGGGCTTCCGGAAGAAGTCACGGTGGAGTGGCGGGCCGCGGCCCGGAAGGCATTCGACACCGGCCAGGAGCAAGTGGCGGACGTGGCATACGAGCTTGCCGATGGCCTCCACATTTTTCAGAACCGAATCGTTCCCGAGTTCGGCGAGGACGGGAGCGTCGTCTCGGTGCTCACCATGGGACGGGACATCACGGCAATGAAACGTGCCGAGGAAGATGCGCGGGCGCGGGAGCGTGAGTTCCGGACGCTGGTGGAGAACAGCCCGGACGTGGTTGTCCGGTACGACCGGCAGATGCGGCGGCTGTACGTCAACCCCAGCGCCGGGCGTCTCCTGGGCGCGGCGCCCGAGGACCTCACGGGGGCGAAGGTGGGCGAGCGGACCGCCGTGGTAATATTCGATGACGAGCTGGTGGCCGCCGCGGAGCGGGCCTTCCAGACGGGCGAGGTGCAGACAGCCGAGGTGCGCGTCGTCACGCCGGAGGGCGAGAGGTCGTTCAACACGCGCGTGGTGCCCGAGGTGGGGGAAGACGGTTCCGTGGTCTCCGTCTTCACCGACGGGCGTGACGTGACGGAGATGAAGCGCTCCCAGGCGGAGGCGACCGCCCAGTACCAGCAGCTCCGAGCCCTGGTGCAGGCATCGCCCATCGGTATCGTCATCGCGGATGCTCGCTCCCGTACCATCATCTTGTCCAACCGGGAATACGAGCGCCTGGTGGACCGCCATCGCAGGCCGGGCGAGACCCTGGACTCCACCCCCCGGCGCATCGTGGTCCGCACCACGAATGGCACGGTCCTGCGTTCGGATGAGCTCCCATTGCGGCGCGCCGTGAACAAGGGCGAGTTCATTCAGGCAGAAGAGTTGCTCATCCAGTACCAGGACGGGACGACCTGCCCCATGATCGCCACGGCAGCGCCTGTGCTGGACGAGAACGGAGAGGTCGCCGCCGCCATCACGGTACTGCAGGACGTGACGCCGCTGCGGCAGCTTGACCGGCTGCGCACCGACTTCCTGGCCATGGTAGGCCACGAGCTGCGGACACCGCTGGCCATCATTCGCTTGGCCATCGGATCGCTGCTGACAGAGGACGGCGAAAGTCTGAGCGAGGAGGTCTTGGAGGCCTTTCAGACCGTGGACGGGCAGGCGGCCCGCATGGCCTCCATGATTTCCAATCTGCGGGACGTGGCCCAGATCGAGGCCGGCGCCTTTTCCGTTCACACCGTGCCGGCGGACCTGCGCGAGGTCGTCGAGGAAGCGCGGGGCAACATGGCCAAGGCGGGCGTGCCCAACGTGGAGGTCCGCCTGCCCACGGACCTGCCGCCCGTTCCCATGGACCGGGCGCGGGTGCTCCAGGTCATGGAGAACCTGCTGACCAACGCATCACGCTACGGCAGGCCGGGGAAGCCCATCCGCGTGGAGGTGGAGCCGAACGATGGACTGGTCACGGTCCACGTACGCAACGAAGGGCCGGGCATACCCAAGGACCGTCAGGAACTGTTGTTCATGAAGTACGCCCGCTTGGAGCGTTCCCGAGGGGACGGAGGCAGTGGGCTGGGCTTGGCCATCTCCAAGGGCATCGTGGAGGCGCACGGCGGAAGCATTTGGGTGGATAGCGCGGCGGACGCGCCGGTGACCACCTTCAGCTTCACACTGCCCGCGCGGGCTGCGGATGTGGCCCAGGCCGCGGCCCCGCGCCACTTATCCCTACGTGTTCCATCCATTCCCCACCCAGGCCGCCAGCGCGTTCTCGCCGTGGATGACGAGCCCCAGATGCTGCGGCACCTGAAACGCGTGCTGGACCGCGCGGGGTTCGAGACCACTACCGTCTCCACCCCCGGTTCGGTCCTCTCCACGGTGGAAAGAACGCACCCCGACGTCGTGCTGCTGGATGTGCGGCTGCGGGGCACCAGCGGGTTCGACGTGTTCGAGCAGGTGCGAAGGTTCGACGTGCCCGTCATCTTCGTCACCGTGAGCGCCGAGGAAGAGGACCGACGGCGGGCGCTCGGGATGGGAGCGGACGATTATCTCATCAAGCCGGTCCCGGGCGCCGATCTCGTCGCCAGCATCGAGGCGGCGTTGCGAAAGCACGGGGCTAGCGCCGCCCCAACGCCCCAATAGGCAATCACCGCCGCTTCATTCGCCCGCGCCAGCGCGGGTACTTACCTGTGCGGAGCGTAGTACCATGTCACGCCAAGGCATTCAGCCTTGGGCCGGGAGGTGGCGTGTGACGGTGCAGCAGCGGCTGCGGCTCGGGATGGCGCTGGGCGCGGCCGCCTTGGTCCTGTGGATAGCTTGGATTGCCCGCGCCGCCATTCTCCCGTTCATCATCGGTGGGGTCCTGGCCTACGTCATCACGCCGGTGGTGCAGTCCCTTGCCGGGCTCACATCCAGGGCGGGCCGGCCTCGGAAGCACTGGTCACGCCCCGTCGCGGTGCTGGTCATTTACGCGGCGCTGGCGGGCGCGCTCGTCGGCATCGGCTTCTTGGTCGTTCCCGTCATCGTGGGCAACGTGCAGGACCTCATCAACCGCCGCGAGGAGCTGCTGGCAAGCATCCAGGCCCAGTTCAGCGGGATCGTCAACTTCTATCGCGAGCACGCGCCGCTTGCTGTGCAGCAGCAGGTGGACGCCTGGGTGGCCGACTTCGTCAGCAGGGCTGGCTCAATGCTGGCCACGGTGGCCAGGAACACCTTCGGCTACGCGCTGCAGTCCTTTTCCGTGCTGCTGGGCTTCCTTGTCGTCCCCATCTGGCTGTTCCTGTTCATCAAGGACCAGCCGCGCTTCTCCACCTGGTTCTATGGCATCTTCCCCGTCTGGATACGCCCGGACGTCCGTGAGATAGTCGCCGGGGCTGGCCGGCTTCTGGGCAGGTACATCAGGGCGCAGCTCCTCTTGGGCTGCATCGTCGGCCTGGCGTCCTGGGTCGGGCTCTATTTCTTGCACGTCCCCTTCGCCATTCCCCTGGCCATCATGGCAGGCGTTCTGGAGCTCGTGCCGGTCCTTGGACCCATCATAGCCGGCGTCATCGCATCGCTGGTGACCCTGGCTGTCGAGCCGGGGTGGATGTTCGTTTGGGTGGCCCTCTTGTACATCGGCATCCAGCAGCTGGAAAACTACATCCTGGTGCCCCGCATCCAGGGCGGCGCCATGCACGTTCACCCGGCGCTCATCATCGTCCTTCTGGTGGTCATGGGCCAGATCCTGGGCATCTTGGGCGCCTTGCTGGCGGTCCCTGGCTATGCCGTGCTCCGCGACACCTTCGCCTATGTCTACCGGCGGCTGGGTGAGGGCGAGGCCGCGCCGACGCACGGGGGCCATGGCGAGGGAGCGAGGTCTTCAGCAGAGGGGCGCA
>JBJKQC010000363.1:0-6968 GCA_046705745.1 Dehalococcoidia bacterium | reverse complement strand
TCGGGGAGGGAGCATGCGGGAGAAGCGCGGCGGACGCCGGCCAGGGGACAGCGGCACGCGGGAAGCGATCCTCGCGGCAGCGTCGCAGCAGTTCGCCCAAATGGGCTACGACCGGGCTTCGCTGCGGTCGATTGCAGCCCAGGCCGGGGTGGACCCAAAGCTGGTCGCACACTTCTTCGGCAAGAAGCAGCAGTTGTTCATCGCCGCCGTCGGTCTCCCGATCAACCCGGCGGAGCTCTTGCCGAAGCTGTTGGCCGGGAACCGCGGGACCATCGCCGCGCGCATCACAGCCGTGCTTACAGACATACTTGGGCGCCCAGAAATCCATGAGCGGATGGCCGGACTGATGCGGGCCGCGGCGAGCGAGCCCGAAGTTGCGCGGATGGTACGCGAGTTCCTTACCCGAGAACTCTTCGTGCCCGTCGCGCGGTACCTGGAGACCGACCAGCCGCAGCTCCGCTTGACTTTGGTGGGCTCGCAGCTGGTCGGGCTCATCACCGCCCGCTATATCGTGGGCATCGAGCCGTTGGCTTCGGCGGCGCCACACGTGATCGCGCCGGTTATCGCCGAGACGTTCCGCCGGTACTTGGTGGACCCGCTGCCCGACGGTGCGTCGCAGGAGTGAGGATGTAGGTATTTCCTGCCTTTGCGCCTTGGGCGCTTCGCCGTCTATAGTTGGGGCGTTTGACCCGATGTTACCGACTCAAGGAGCGTAATCTCGCATGCCCACCATTGCCATCATAGGCGGCTCAGGCCCTGAAGGACGCGGTTTGGCCCTACGTTTCGCTATCGGTGGCTATCCCGTGATCATTGGATCGCGCGATGCCGGCCGTGCCGCGGAGGCCGCCAGCGGTCTGCGGGAGATCAAGCCGGAAGCGCCCATCACCGGCGCCACGAACACGGAAGCGGCAAAGCAGGCGGACTGGGTGCTCCTGTCCGTCCCCTTCGAGGGGCTAGCGGCAACGACCAAGGACCTGGCTCCCGTTCTGTCGGGCAAACTGGTCATCAGCGTGGTCGCGCCGCTCGTGTGGCGAGAGGGCCAGTTCTATGCGGAGCGTGTGCCCGAAGGCTCGGCCGCGGAGATGGTGCAAAGCCTGCTGCCCGAAAGCAAGGTGACATCGGCATTCCACAACCTCAGCGCAAGGGAGCTGCTGAAGCCGGACCACGTGCTGGAGGGAGACATTGTGGTCTGCGGCAACGACCAGGGCTCACGCGACCGCACGATTGAGTTGGCCAGCGCCGTGCGCAGCCTGCGGGGAATTGATGGTGGACCTCTTTCCAACTCCCGCTACGTAGAAGACCTAACGGCCCTACTGCTGAACCTGAACAAGATGCACAAGGCGCGCGCCACGGTGAAGTTCGTGGGGCTGTAGGGGGGCGTTTCCATGACGGGCGCTCCTGTTCTCAAGGCGGCATGGCCGTTTCGATGCCCTTCCCGCCATCGGAAGTGCGCAATCAACTCCGCGGGAGGGTATTCCATTAACCAAGTAACCAAACGCGGGGCGTGCTCGGGCATGGCTTTGTTACAATGCCGTCTTGGCCCGAACGTCATATTCATCCCGTTGGTCACCGCATGAAAATTGCTGTCTGCGTCAAATGGGTCCCTGTCGTCTCCCGCCTCCAGTTCGATCAGGAGACGAAGCGCATCGTGCGCGAAGGCGTGCCCAGCGAGCTCAACCCCTACGACCTGCTGGCAATGCGTCGCGCGGTGGAGCTCAAGGAGAGCCATGGCGCCGAGGTCACTGTGTTCACGATGGGGCCGCCCAACGCTCGCGAGGCCCTCGTCCGTTGCCTGGCCATGGGGGCGGACCACGCGTACCACATCAATGACCGAGCATTCGCCGGATCGGACACTCTGGCCACCGCGCGGGCGTTGGCCCTGGCGCTGTCACGCGATAAGTATGACCTGCTTCTGTTCGGCAACAGCAGCGTGGACGCGGAGACCGGCCAGGTGGGGCCTGAGGTCGCCGAGCTGCTGGGCCTGCCCCAGGTCACGGGAGTGGAGCAGCTGGACCTGCTGCCGGGGACGAATGGGGAGGGCAGCCGGATCCGCGCCATGCGGACGTTGGAGGATGCGACGCAGGTAGTGGAGTCCCATTTGCCTGCCTTGGTCTCCGTCACCGAAGGCATTGCGCCTGAGGTCAATCCGACGCGTGATGAGATAAAGGCGGCGATGGGGCAGCCTATTCAGGAGCTCAGCGCGCATGATTTATCCGATGACGTGGCCATTTTCGGTCAATCGGGTTCACCCACCTGGGTCTCCGAAGTCCGAAACGTCGAGTCGTCGCGCCTGCAGCGGCTCATCCAAGACGTTTCTCCCGAAGAAGCCGCCACGCAGATCGTAGCGTTCTTGAAGCAACGTGGAGTGCTCGACCCGTCCCATCGCGAGACTCGCCACCCGCTCCGTCAGGCACCCAGCGAAGGGCGCCCGTTGCAGGGTCCCGAGACGTGGGTCGTGGCCGAGCTTGGCGCCCATGGTGTACGTCGGGTCTCGTATGAGCTGCTGGGTGCGGCGCAGGACGTCGCCGACGCGGTCCATGGACCGGTTGTGGCCGTGCTGATGGGCGGGCCGGACGTCGGCGAGCACGCCAGCGACTTGGGCCAGCACGGCGCCGACTTGGTGGCCGTGGCCAGCGGCCCACGATTGGCCGAATACACCACCGAGGCATATACGGAAACGCTGGCCCACGGCATCGAGCTGCGGAGGCCCTACGCGGTGCTGCTGCCGTCCACAGCAAATGGGCGCGACTTGGCGGCCCGCGTGGCGGCCCGGTTGAAGCTGGGGCTGACAGGCGATTGCGTGGGGCTGGAAGTGGACGGCGAGGGCCGTCTCGTTCAGCTCAAGCCCGCCTTCGGCGGAGCCGTGGTCGCGCCAATTTACTCCAAGACCCTCCCCAACATGGCCACGGTCAGGCCCGGACTGTTGGAGCCGCTCCAGCCGAACCCGGAGCGCCAGTGCGTGCGGATCGAGATCGCCGTGCTCGCGCCAGAGGAACCCGCCGTCCATGTCGTGGAGTCCAGGCTGGTTGATATGGGTGACGCATCGGACTTGGAAGAGGCCTCGACCGTCATTTGCATCGGCATGGGCGTCGGCGGCCCGGAGCAGATCCAGGAACTGGAGCCGCTGCGGCAGTTACTGGACGCCCGATTCATCACCACGAGGGACGTGGTGGAGCACGGATGGCTGCCCAAGCAACTTCAGGTGGGGATCACAGGACGCAGTGTGGCAGCTGATTTGTACCTTGGCCTCGGCGTGCGCGGACACTTCAATCACACCGTAGGCATTCAGCGCGTTGGCACGGTGGTAGCCATCAACAACAACCGCCGCTCGGGCATCTTCAAGCAAGCGGACCTGGGAGTGATTGCCGATCTCCACGAGGTTGTCCCCGCGCTGACGACCGCGTTGCGGGCCGTTCGCGCGGGCTAGGAGCAGCGTCACCATGCCCCTCCTTGCAGACTACGAAGCCGGAAGTCACGTCACCATCACCGACGGGCCCTACGAGGGGCAGAAGGGGCTTGTCCAACTGCGATACGCTCCGCTCGTAGGCGATGAGGGCATCTGGTACCAGGTGCGGCTGGACTCCGGCGAGACGGTGGTCCTGCCCGCCGAGGAGCTTGACGGGCAGCCGTGAGCGCTAACGACGAAGCATTTGAGCGTAGCTGATGGGCTAGAGCACGCTTCCTGGTCTCAAATGCTTCGTCCCTACGTCTTCATGCGGCCCCGGGCTTGACGACAGGCTTGGCGGTAGGTTGGCGTAGACCGAGTCGCTTTCTCGTTGGGGCCTTGAGCGCTGGCTTCGGCGCCCGCGCGGGGCGCTTGCTCAGGCTCTTCGTGAGCCAAACGTGGGACGTGGGCCGCGCGAAGCCGTGGCGCTCGAAGAAGTTGAGTGCCGGCGTGTTGTTGCCCTCCGTGTCCACGATGAGCATGCGCGCGCCCTCGTCACGGACGCGGCGCTCGAACTCCTTGAGGAGCGCGCCGGCGACGGACTGTCGCTGGTACTCCGGCGCGACGCCCAGCCAAGCCAGGAAGCCGTAGCGCCAAGCGGCGCCGTCCTTCTCGACGGTGGTGCCGAGCGCGAAGCCGGCTAAGTCGCCGTTCTCGGACTCGGCCACCAGGCAGAACTCGCCGTCGGTGTTGTAGTAGTAGGTGACTTCGTAGGGTTCCCAGGTGCGGTAGAGGGCGGGGAGGCGGGCCTTGGTGAAGAGGCGTTTACCGAGGTGGTAAACAGAGGCGAGGTCGTCGATCTCCAAGTCTCGGACGGTGATGCGGCTTCCTAAGCCAGGCTCGTCGGCGGTTGCGGGCATCGTATCAGTCATGATTTTCTCCAATAGGCGCTAGGTTATCGGGTGCGCCTGTATCAATTATAGGCCAGGCCACCTGCAGGCGCCCCGACTGAAGTCGCACCCGTAAGCCTCTTTTGGTGCACGGCCGCCCTGCGGCGCCGCGCGGCATCGGCCCGGCCTCCCCGTAGCCGTCAACATCGTTCACCACCACATCTCCGTCGTCAGGGTGATCAGCTAGGGGCCCCACCGTCACCATTCGGCCTGAGGCCGGGCCTCCTGTACGCTTCTCCGCTGCCGGTCAACTACTCGTAAGCGACTTGCTCTCCTTCTTATTTTTTTCTTTACAGAAACTTTATGCCCTATGAACTAGGCTGCCATGGGCGTATAGCCCTCACGTGGGAACCAAATCGGTCGACCTGTCGTCTTTATTGAGGACGGGCCTAGCCAGGTGGGAGTAGGGGCATCGACGAGCTACGCGAATTATCGCTAGCGATGTGCGTGATTTTTCGCAGTAACAGCGCTGAGCCTACGCGAACGCGGTTAATGGAATAATACTAGGCAATGTTGAGCGCTCACGACATACGGAAGGTCAAGGAGCAGGTGAGGAAGGACCTCGGTGTGTTCCTATGCGAGCAGAGGAATACCAAGGGGCTGAGCCAGTACGGCCTGGCCGGCCGCCTGGGAGTGAGTGGTGACGACCACACCGTGCGGCGGTGGGAGAAAGGCGAGCGGATGCCGACGGATGAGAACCTCGCCGCCCTGTCCGAGGCGCTGGACTTCTCGCTGGCAGAGGTGCTGCGCGTGGTAATCGAGTCGCTGCAAGAGGCTGAACGGGCTATGGGAGGAGAGCAAGGAGGGCGTGGAGAAAGTGAATGACCGGTAGGAAGGGCGCCCTGGTAAGAAGCGCCAGAGGAAGGAGGAAGGTAGGCATGTGGAAGTCCGGCATGTCGTTCTCGAAGGATGCACTGGAGGTGAGAACGGTGAAGCATCTCTTTGCAAAGTTTGTAGGCCCTAAGCGCAATCCGGCTGCCAAGGGCCGCTACCGCCACCGTGGCGTGCTGGCTGCAACTGCAACCATTATGGGATTTGCCGTCTTGTTGACCGCTGGCACGACTTTAGGCACTTCGCCTAATTCAGGCGGATCAGGCTTTGTGGTGAATGGTATCCATATCCCAGATCAGCTAGCGGGTCACCCGGTTCTTGGCGTCGCCGATCCCGCTGTGGACCCGTGTATCGTGGTACCGCGTATTGAGGTTTCAACTGGCCTGGTTCGTGAACCGGGCGGGCCTCCTGGTCCATCTGCGGCAGCCATCGAGGCATTGGGCCGTATTCAAGACGAGTTAACCAAGCTGGGAGTGGATGTCCACAAAGTCAACATAAGCTTCGGCCCCGGCACGGCGGATGCTGCGCGCGCCCAGATCCAGGACGAAATTGCTTTTCACCGCAAGCACGGGTGCGGGCCTACGCTTGGACCGGGCTGGTCAAAAGTAGTGTCGCAGCGCGCTTCCAGCGGGGCTGACCCTGCGGGGGTTGTCGCCTTTCAGGACACCGATTGAGACCTTCAGAGCGGGAACGCAATTGGCCAAGGTGTGACGCTCGGTCCAAGCGGCGCCGAGGGGCCGAATAACCTGCTCGACGCCTTTTTCTTGAATAATGTCGTGACTCACATGGCGGGCGATGGAACGCTCGATGGTTATATCCAGGTTGGATACCGACTCAGTGCATCCACGAATGATGGTGGCGAGGGGAATGGGAACGTTTGGACAGATGTTCAGCATGGTCTTGCTCCGCAAGTCTTTCCGAATGTGTATCACAACACCAGCCACACCTACTGGACTACCGTGTCGTACGACGCTTCCAACAGTGATTGGTTGGTCTGCATGGGTGACAATAATGACATTAACAATCAGCATTGCACGACATCCAACGATCCAGGCACGACTGCAATCTATAACAACGATACAAATGTCTGGATCGAAAATTTGAACACATCTTCAAATTGGTGGAGTGGCATGCCGAACCCGCTGACGGCGTACTCCGCCCAAGAGCTCCCTGCTCCCCCTGATAATGAATGGCTCAACTGGGATGGTGATGCGGGGCGAGAGCTGACCTGCACTGGCCAACAGCCTGATCCGTTTGCCACAGGGGCGCTCAGCGGAGACCTTGCCTCGGGTCAAACCGGTGATTGGTACCCGCCATATCTTCCTCTCGCGTGCTGAAGCGGAACCTGTTGCTGACGTAAAGATGATCCGCCGGAGTTTAACGCGCATACGAACGCGTTGACTCCGGCGAATCTACGCCGCCTCCTGGCGCTCCTCGGGAGCCTGCCTCTGACCCCGCTCCTCCTGGGGCATCCGCGATCTGACCTCGACGCCGCCCATGATGCTCCGTCCGGTGATGACGAGGTCAGGCTGGCCCCGTCGCTCGGCCGCGCCGGGACGTGCGTCTCGCACACCGCCCACCATGGGATGGACGTCCAACCGGACGGCCCAGTCCTCCGGGACGATGACTTGGACTCCGCCCAGGGCGGCCATGACGTCCAGCTTACGTGGCAACGCGCCGATGCCCGCGTTGCGCAGGTCCACCACCGCGCCACCCATGAGGACCGAAACAATTGCATCGTTGAGGTCCTCGCCAGCCGGCCGGAACTCCGCGCCGCCCTGGGTCACCAAGAAGTGCTTCTT
>JBJKQC010000362.1:0-5501 GCA_046705745.1 Dehalococcoidia bacterium | reverse complement strand
ACGCGGATTGCCGTCCTCACCATCGGCGCCCTGGCACCGCTGCTGTTGCGACTGCGCTTTCGGCGCCGTCGTGAGGGGCCGCCCGTCCAGCTCATCGCTGGGGCCTAACATCGGCGTTGGGTGAGTCGGTCCGGTGCCAAGGGCTTGCGCGCCCAGCCCAGAGCAAAGCTGGGCTCGCCCGGCTTGCTGGGGCACTACAGCGGCTGCCTTAAAAGTGTCGGTGAGAGAGACCGATCCATTCCGCCATGTGCCTTGCTCGACCACCGAGTGAATGTGACGGATTAGTGCGTCATCTCCTTGCGTGGGGCCCGAATCAGTCACCAAGGCTCCCGGTCAAACGTCCTACCTCATTGTGCTACGGCGCATTGCCATTTCCCTGGACGCATCCGTAGGCCCATCGTGCCGCTCCTATGGCTCTGTCGCCTACCAGAGCCGCCCCCAGGCGGCCGGTTCAACACTCCGAAGGATCGGCGGAAAAGACGCGCGGCGCTCGTCGAATGAACGGTGGTGGAAAGAGCGTATTAGCAATACGCATTTCGCCGAAATGCTGTGGCATTCCGCCAAATCAGCGAGGTTGACAGCCCTTTGGAAGGGCCAGAATTGTAACGTGAATTTTGTCGAGTCGCCGGAGGTAAGACCCAAGCTTGTCGTGGGGTGACGTTGAAAACACTTCGCGAAGTCTCACAGGCTGGGCGCTCGTAGAGTTGCGATAGACCCTGGTCCGTTACGTCCTCACAGTGAGGGGACCGGCCAAACGCCTTGACGGCAAAACCACGGTCGCCGTCAACAGGGCTCAAAGGAGCAACGCCATGATTAACTCGGGGGAAACGCGTGTCAGCATCCGAGGACTGTGGAAGCTTTTCGGCCACGACGGGAAGTTACCGCCAGTCGAAGAGATCCGAGACAAGACCAAAGCGCAAGTGCGCGAAGAATACGGCCTCGTGCTCGCGCTGAAAGACGTGAGCTTCGACGTCGCCGCCGGCGAGACCTTCGTGGTGATGGGCCTCTCCGGCAGCGGCAAATCGACCCTTGTCCGCACGCTGGTCCGGCTCATCGAGCCTACCTACGGCGAGATCCTCGTCGACGGCGAGGACATCCTCCAGTACGACAAAAAGCAGATCAATGAGTTCCGGCGCAAGAAGATCGCCATGGTCTTCCAGCACTTCGGGCTGCTTCCTCACCGGAACGTGCTGGAGAACGCAGCATGGGGCTTGGAGATCCAAGGGACTCCGCGCGCGGAGCGAGAGGCGCGTGCCCGCGAAGTCCTGGAGCTGGTGGGCCTCAAGGGCTGGGAAGACTACCGGCCGCACATGCTGAGCGGAGGCATGCAACAACGCGTGGGCCTGGCCCGCGCCGTGGCCGCGGACCCGGAAGTGCTGCTCATGGACGAGCCCTTCAGCGGCCTGGACCCGCTGATACGCCGGGACATGCAGAACGAGCTCGTCCACCTGCAAGACCAACTACAGAAGACCATCGTCTTCATCACCCATGACCTAAGCGAGGCGCTGAAGCTGGGCAGCCACATCGCCATCATGCGTGACGGCGCCGTTGTCCAGATTGGGACGCCCGAGGAAATCCTCGCCGGCCCTGCGGACGAATACGTCGCGGAGTTCGTCCGAGACGTCCGCCGCTCGTCGGTCGTCACCCTCCGCTCGCTCATGAAGCGGCCTCGCTTCCGGCTGAAGCCATCCCAAACGCCCCAAGAGGCGATGGAGACCATGAGCCGCGCGGGCATCATCGCCAGCTTCGCCGTGGACGCCGACGGCAGGTACCTAGGTGTCGTTAGCTTCCAGGCGGCGGCCGAGGCCAACCAGCAAGGGCTGGAGACCATCGAGAGCATCATCTCATCCGAAGTCCCCGTGCTCTCCGGGGATGCCACGGTGGAGTCTGCGCTTCCCATCGTCCAGCACGAGGAAGGCGCGCTGCCCTTGGTGGACTCGGACGGCATGCTGGTCGGTTGGCTGAACGCCTCTTCGGTCATGCACACGTTGGTGCAGGAGGTGCGGGAAGCCACCGAGGACCAGCCGGCCGGCGAGCAGGCGGGGGAGGAAGCCGGAGACGGCGCGGCGCCACAAGAGGCCGCCGAAACCGGGACAGAGTCTCTCCAAACCAGCGTTTCCTAGAAGCACAAGTGCGCCCCGGTCCGGGTGCGCGTGAAAACCGGCGGACAAACAGGTGTCTGCTCGGAGGCACGTTGTGCTGCCTCTGAAAGGGGGGTGTATGAACAGGACAGTATCCATCAAGACTACTCAGGGACTAGGGAATTGGCTCAACCGCTCGTGGGTCCGGTTCCTGCTGGGCGCGGGCGTGCTGCTCATTGTATCCGCCCTGTTCCACGGCACGGCGTGGAGCAAGTTCCCCTCCAGTTGGGTAGTAGGCCATAGTGTCGAGACCGGCAACACCACGGTAAGTAAGTGGATAACCAACAACTGGTACAACTTCTTTCAAGGTGTCACACATGTTCTCTACGTCCCCTTGCATGGGTTTGAGAGCTTCCTACTCTGGTTTCCATGGTGGTTGGTCCTTGCGGCGGTAACTCTCATCGCCTGGCGAATCATGGGCCGGAAGGGCGCACTGTGGACGCTGGCAGGCCTCGCCTTCCTGGATGTAATGGGCCTTTACACCGATGCAATACAGACCCTGGCCCTCACAGGCACCGCCACGTTCCTAGCCATTGTCTTGGGCCTGCCGGTGGGCATCGCTTCCGCCCGGAGCGACCGGATCGAGGGCATGGTGCGTCCGGTGTTGGACTTCATGCAGACCATGCCAAGCTTCGTCTACCTGATCCCGGTGATCATGCTTCTGGGGCTAGGAGCGGTGCCGGGAATGCTGGCCACGCTGGTCTATGCCATACCGCCCATGATCCGGCTGACCAACCTGGGCATCCGGCAGGTGGACCCGGACACCGTGGAAGCGGCCCGCTCCTTCGGGGCGACGTCGAGGCAGCTTTTGCTGAAGGTGCAGTTGCCCATGGCCATGCCCTCGATTATGACAGGCGTTAATCAAACGGTAATGATGGCCCTGGCCATGGTGGTCATTGCTTCGATGGTGGCGGCGCCCGGCCTAGGAATGGATGTCTTCCGTGGCATCGGCGACTTGAACGTCGGGCTCGGCGCCGTGGGCGGCCTGGGCATTGTCTTCCTGGCCATCCTCATCGACCGCATCACCCAAAGCTTTGCCAAGCAGCAGTCGGTCGTAAGCTCACGGGACTAAGCGGGGACGCGCCGTCTTGCGGCGGCAGGCCACCGAACATCAACAGGGAGGCGCCATGTGTCATTGAGGAACGCGGCCACAGCTGGTCGGTCGTTGGCAGAAACCTTGACTGGCTACCAGCGGCCGTTGCTGAGGGACCAAAGAGACGAGATTCATCCGAGGAGAAGAGAATGCGATTACTGGAACAGAAGACCCGCTTCATCCTGATGGCCCTGGGGCTAGGCCTAGTTGCCCTGGCCCTGGCCGCCTGCGGCGGCAGCGGAACGACACCGACGCCTGGCGCCGGAACGACCCCCACCGCCAGCGGGAATAATTCATCAAGCGGTAACAAGCCCACCATCGTCTTTGCCCAAAGCGATGGCTCCTTCGGCTCGGAGCCCCTGGAGTCCGCGGTGGCCGGGTTCATCATTCACACGGTGTGGGGTTACCCAACGAAAGTAACACTCACGTCGACGACGGCGTACCTGGCCACTCTCCCCAACGGGGGTGAGGACGTATTGATGGAAGGGTGGCAGCAGAACTACCCGGACTGGTACAACACCAACATCAAAGCTGGCAAGATCGTGAACTTGGGGCCTGACCTGGAAGGCGGGCCGCAGGAGTTCATCATCCCCGAGTACGTCCATGAAAAATATGGGCTCAACACCATCGAAGACATGGCGAGCGCGGACGTAGCCAAGCTGTTCCCCAATCCGGAGGGCTCCAAGGCCGCCTTCTATAACTGCATCGTTGGCTGGTCGTGCGAAAAGATCAACAACGCCAAGTTCCGGGCGTATGGCCTGGACAAGTACTACGACGTCATCTCCCCAGGCTCCGCCGGCGCACTGAAGGCGGCCCTGGTCAGCGCTCAGCAGCGGCAGGCGCCGGTCTTCGGCTACTACTGGGAGCCGACTGCGCTGATGGGCGAGTACCAATGGTACGTCCTGAAGGAGCCGGCCTATTCCGACTCCTGCTGGCAAGAGTTGACCAAGGGTGCGAACGATAGCTCCTACACGCCCAAGGAGGGGTGCGCCTACCCTAATCCCACCCTGGATAAACTGGTCTGGTCGGGTCTCAAGGACAAGGCGCCACAGGCGTACGACTTTCTGAAGAAGGTGCAGATGGGCCTGCATAAGGTGGAGGACACCATGGCCTGGGCCGAGCAAAACAATATCCAAGACACTACGGACATGAAGGTGGTAGCCCACTACATCCGCACGTATCCGGACACCGTCAAGAGCTGGCTGACCGACAGCCAGTGGCAGCAGGTGGACCAGGCGCTGAAAGCCCAGGGCTACTAAAAGCCCATCCGAAAATCGTTGGCTCTGAGCTCGCCGAAGGGCCTCTCCAACGGTCTTTGGATAGGAGATAAGAGACGCATATCCCTTCCTCTGAGGTGCGTCCTGCCCCCAGAGGAAGGGACGGCGGCCGGCATCTAACACTTACAGAAAAAGCAAAGGGCCCATAACCGCGCTACACTCATGACCGTTCAGGTTGGCGCAGTGATAGCTAGACTCCCCCGGAAGCTATCCGCCAATCGTTTGCCCCGGGGCCCTCGAAGGGTCTCTAGAACGGTTTGCGGATAAGCAGTTCGTCGCTGCGCCACTTTCCGCCTGTGCGGGACGGAGCGCGCCCACTGTGCCATTCCCTGTAGGAACAGACCACGTCCGGCGCTGGATGCCGGCGTGGATGACGCGTGACGTCCGCCTGCTAATGGGCGGCCGGGCGCTGATGAGCTCCGCCCAGGCGCTGGTCGGCATCGTCACCCCCATCTACCTCGCCACCATCGGCTTTTCCGCGGTCCGCCTGGGTGTGCTGATCGCGGTGGTGGCCGTGGCCTCCTCCCTCCTTGCCACCGTTGCCGGCCTGTACTCGGACCGCTTCGGACGGAAGGTCTTCATCGTCATCGTCCCCATGGTCACCGCTCTGGCAGGCGTGGGCTTCGCCTTCTTCCAGCAAACGTGGTTGATCTTTCTGCTCGCCTCCATAGGGTCCTTCGGCCGCGGCAGCGGCGTGAACGGCGGGACCGTTGCGCCGTACCGCCCGGCCGCGCAAGCCATGCTGGCCGACATGACCCCGCCGCGGAACCGTACCGCCGTCTTTGGCGCCGTGGCCTTTTTCTCGGCGCTCGGCGCGCTCATCGGCAGCCAGCTCGCGCACATCCCGGACATCGCCCTCCACTTCGGCATGGCAGGAGGGTTGGCGTACCGTCCGGCTTTCCTCGTCTACGCAGGCATCTCATTCGCGTGCGGCCTCAGCGGGCTCTGGGTCTCACCCACGCCGCCGCTCCGCCGCGGGCCTCGTCGAAG
>JBJKQC010000361.1:0-6660 GCA_046705745.1 Dehalococcoidia bacterium | reverse complement strand
CCCTGGCGGAAGGGGCGGTCGTCTTCGATGCCGGCGTGGCGAGCTTGCTGGCGCCTCGAGGTCAGGCCGCACCGGCCCTTGCCGAATCCCTGACGCCGCGCGAGCTCGAAGTCCTTCGGCTCTTGGCCGAAGGACTCGCCAACAAGGCTATCGCGGCCCGGATGGCTCTCAGCGAAAACACGGTCAAATTCCATATCAATGCCATCTTCGGCAAGCTGGGCGTGCAGTCCCGTACCGAAGCCGTCATACGCGCCACCCGCATGGGCCTGGTGCCGCTGTGATATCTCATGCCGGCCCTGCTCGGACCATCGTCTTCTCAAAGCAAGGCCCCAGCGCTCATGCCGGCGCCGTACCGACGTCCACCAAAACGTCCTGGCCCCGCACGATCACCTTGTAGCGCGCCAGCGGCTGGGAAGGTGGGCCGGACACCGGGTGCGCACTTTCCAGGGAGAACCGGCCGCCGTGCCAGGGGCATTCGATCTCACCTTCCTCAAGGGACCCTTCGTCCAAGGGACCACCAGCATGCGTGCAATCTGCGGAAAACGCCAGAAGAGCGCCCTTCCAGTTCACCAACAACACATCCCGGCCCTGGACGGTCGCCCGCTTCATTTCGCCGGGCTTTAGATCGGAGATATCGCCTACTCGCTCGATGCTTGCCACGTTAGACAACTCCTGAGTACTTATGAGGTTTGGAGAGGTAGCCGTTGGCCCCGGGTGGTTGCCGATCACTGCACTAGCACTAGGGGGCATGATATCGCTCTTTCATCGCCGTTGTGCACTCAATCGCCTTGATGGGGCATACCGGCAGTGCTAGCATGGCCATGAGTTCAAATCTCTGGCCCCCTCTTCATCGCGCTTATGGCCATTCAACGCAAAACAAACGACCGTCTCGAAGACCTTTATCATCAGAAGCAGGAGATACGCAACTCCGGGGGCGAGTCTCGGATCGAAACGCAGCACGCCAAGGGCAAGCTGACTGCGAGGGAGCGCATCGCTCTCCTCTTGGATCCGGGCACGTTCGAGGAGCTGGACTCCTTTGTCACCCACCGCTCCGTGGACTTCGGTACGGCGGACAAGAAATTTCCCGGCGACTCGGTGGTCACAGGCTACGGCAAGATCAACGGCCGCCTCGCCTACGTCTATTCCCAGGATTTCACTGTCTTCGGCGGTTCCCTGTCTGAGGTCACGGCCGAAAAGATCTGCAAGGTCATGGATATGGCCATGCGCAATGGCGCTCCCATAATCGGGATCCTCGATTCAGGCGGCGCCCGTATTCAAGAAGGCGTATTGAGCCTGGCGGGCTACGGCGAAATATTCATGCGCAACACACTCGCCTCGGGTGTGGTCCCGCAGATATCTGCCATTCTCGGGCCATCGGCGGGCGGGGCCGTGTACTCCCCAGCAATCACGGACTTCACCCTTATGGTGAAGGGGATATCGCAGATGTTTATCACCGGCCCGGACGTTGTGAAGGCAGTCACCGGTGAGGAAATCACCCACGAGGAACTGGGCGGTGCGGACGCGCACGGAATGCTTTCGGGCGTCTCCCACTTCACGCTGGAGTCCGAAGAGGAGTGCATGGACACCATCCGGCACCTCCTTTCCTTCTTGCCTCAGAATAACTTGGACGATCCGCCCATCGGCGACCAAGACGACGACCCCGACAGGACCGATGAAGCCCTTAGGACGATAGTCCCGGACGATTCCAACCGCGCCTACGACATGCTGCACGTCATCGAGCGCATCGTGGACAACGGCGAGTTCCTGAACGTCCATCGGGACTTCGCACCAAACGTCATTGTCGGATTCGCGCGCCTCAACGGCCGCAGCATTGGCATCGTCGCGCAGCAGCCGGCCTATCTAGCCGGTGTCATTGACATCCAAGCTTCCGTGAAAGCCGCGCGTTTCGTACGGTTTTGCGACGCCTTCAATATCCCCATCGTCACCTTCGTCGACGTGCCGGGATACATGCCGGGCAAGGACCAAGAGCACCGAGGCATCATCCGCCACGGCGCGAAGTTGCTCTACGCCTACGCCGAAGCCACCGTGCCCAAGATCACCGTCGTTACGCGGAAGGCGTACGGCGGCGCCTACGTGGTCATGGGCAGCAAGCACCTGCGCTCGGACGTGAACCTGGCATGGCCCACGGCGGAAGTCGCTGTGATGGGACCGGATGCAGCCGTGAACATCATCCACCGGCGGCGGCTAGCTATGGAGTCTGATGCCGCTCAACTCCGAGCCCAGCTCATTGAGGAGTACAAAGAGAGTTTCGCCAATCCATATCGGGCGGCGGAGCGTGGCTTCTTCGACGACGTCATCGACCCGGCCGAGACGCGCCCCAAGCTCATCCATGCGCTGGATATGCTCCAGAACAAGCGAGATACTCTTCCGCCTAAGAAGCACGGGAACATCCCACTCTAGCTCCGCTGTTCTGATTGACGAGACCCGAATGATCGGCGTTCGGCACTTCACATAGCCACGCCTGGCCTGGGCGTGCCCGCTGGTATGAATTTCATCGAGAGCGAATTCACGCAGTGGCGCGTATTGGTTGGCGTGAACCGCTCGCCCACGAACACATGCCCCAGATGGGCGCCGCAATTCGCGCACTGGATTTCCGTGCGCATGCCGTCTGGGTCCGGTAAGCGCTTCACCGCCCCGGGAACTTCCTGGTCGAACGCCGGCCAGCCGCAGCCGGCATCGAACTTATCCTCAGACCGATAGAGCTCGGCGTTGCATCTTCTGCAGGCATAGACGCCTTCCTCGTAAAAGTCATCGTACTCGCCTGTGAAAGGCGGCTCAGTACCTTTCTCCTCGATGACCCAACGCTCCTTGGCCGAAAGTGGATTGTAACCTGTTTTCTCCATATCCCCCTCCCACTCCATTATGACTGATCCCGGCGAGCGCTGGCAGCGGGTCCGAAGTGTAAGGGGCCTTTTGCTGAACGGTTAGCACGCCAATCCCCCAATGGTGCATCTAGATGATCTGTGATAAGCCGAATGGATGAGAGAAAATTACCTATGCTCAAGCGAGGGCATCTGACGTTTCGATTCGTCCTTTCGCAAGAAGACAAGGACCATGACGGGGAGGTGGGGAAGGATGATGGACAGACTTGTCGTCGTAGCAGCTGTTGCCGTCGCAGTGCTGGCCGCAGCCGCGATGACCTCGGAGATTGCCGCCGCAATCAGTGCGCCTCGGACTCTGGCAATCTTTGCCGCAGCCCTCACGTTGGCCCTGCTCGCCACGGCTTTCTGGGTATGGATGCTCTTGGACGTGGCGCTGAACGAGCCCAGCCATGACAACACCAGGATGACATGGCTCCTAGTGGTGCTCATAGGTCAGCTCCTGGGGGCGCTGGTCTACTTTTTCCTCCGCCGCGCCGAACGTATGAAAGCAGCCTAGGCAAAGCGCATGGCTCTGCCGTAGTGACGGACTATTCGGCCGCTCGAATCGCGCGTTGGGTTGGCCAGGAAGCCCTAGCGTGAGCGGGCGTAGCGGCGCGGGCGCCGCCGCCGGGCAATCGGGGAGCCCACGGCTTTCAAGGAAAGGCCGCTCCCGTGTAGGGACCCAGAACGGCTGCAACGGGCGATTGGGAACTTTTGCGGTGTTCAATACGTCTTATTCCAAGGAAAGATAGCTCGCGGGCCTATTAGACCGGTCTACGTAATCCGGAATGCCCTGAAGATCTTATCGATACTCGAAACACATAGGTGACCAATGAAACTCCTGCCTTTTCCTCTGTTGCTATTGACCCTAGCGATGGCCGCTTGCAATGCTGCGCCAACCCCCATCCCGACACCTACGGACCAACCGACCGCCACCGTGGACCCCACAGCGACAGCGTCTCCGACGCCCACGGCAACGCCGGAGCCACTAACGGTCGGACAGGTCCTCTCAAAGGCCCAAGCGTCGATAGCCAGCCTGAGTTCATTCCGTTTTGCGGTCGCGGCATCCGGCAATCAAGAGGGCCAGGCCACGGGTGAATGGGTAGACTCCGGCACATACTCGCTGACGACATACCTCAAGCTCTGCCCTCCTGCATTGCCGGATGGGACCCAGCCTCAGAACTGCGACCCCGTGCCGGCATACGAGGCTATCGGCAACGGAGCGGATGTCTACGAAAGGCCAGTCCCCAGCGCACCCACTCCAAGCCCTGGACAAAGCAAATGGGATACAGGCACCCTGGCTTCCTTCCTGTCCCCAGCCGGTCTGCAAGGAAACGGTCAAGACCCAGATGCCCCTGCTATCTTGGCCCAAGGGAAAGCACCAGTATCACTTCTCCTGCAGCAAGTACCCCCAACTGGAACGGTCGTAGGCGGTTCGCTAAATGGGGCTACGGTTCTTCACGTCACGGCTTCAGATAGCTCCTCGACAACCTATGACCTGTTCCTCGATCCTGAGACCTACAGACCAGTTCAGGTCACGATCGCTGAGGCTGGTACGACGTGGACGTGGACGTTCAAGGACTACGACGCGGACATTACCATCGCATCGCCCCAGCCAGCGCCTTCTCCCTCGCCGACTGCGGGCTAGCTGCACGAAGGCCACGAGTTCGCTGCCGGTGCCGCAGGGGCTTATCCTGCGGCACCGGCAGCACCAGTAAGAGTGCATCGAAGTTACATGCGATCTTGAAGGGGACCCATGCTCGGAGTGAATGAGTGAAGTTCCGCGTGAGCCATGAAGTGCTGTTCGTGACAGAAGTGGAGGCCGCCAATCAGAAAGAAGCGGCCGCAATAGCCGAGGAAACACCTTACGAGCAATGGGGCCGTAGCACGCTGACGCGTGAGGATTTCGTGCCCATCGAAGAGTCGCCCATTAATCCTCACGCCGGCGGGTGACCTGCCGCCGCCATACGCATCCGCCTCATGCAGGTTCCACCGGCGTGCCTTGGTGAAAGACCAACTCCCACCTCTCTGCCCTATGCCTCCAGATGGAGCTGCGCAGCGAGCAACGCTGCTCCTGTCCTCGCGCAATAAACGCCGTAACCCGATAAGTCGCTAGCACCAGCCCCTCGCCCAGCACGCGCACATGGAAGTCGGTTAGCACACGCTTAATACCAGCCTCTTGGGACAACGCCTCAAGCGTCTGCTGCTGGTCATAAATAGACCCCGACCTGCTGAACTCGACGAAATCATCAGCCAGTAAAGATTCCAGTTCCATAGGCGACCGCCGGACCTCGGTATCCAATAATCGTTCCTCGAGGGCCCGTATCTGCCCGGCCGAAGGACCTTCTAATTCCATGCGTGGCCTCCGAAGCGCACGTTTTAGACGCCCTCATAGCTTGTTTGCTGCATGCTGCCCCAACCCCTTTGGCAGGCCGCCGGCCGGCTTCACTACGCGGCAGCGGCTTGTGCGTGGCGATGTAGCCGCCAGTTGACACATAGGTTGGATAGTGTAGGGTTCCGTCTGTACAAGACGGAACCCGCTTCCGCATGGGAATGAAGACACTAAACGGAGGTATAGGCATACATGGCCCGGCGACGGCTTGGTCTGGCGATGGTAGGGATCGGCGTAGGCGGCACGGAGATGCTTCCCGCTATGGAGGCGATGGAAGATCTCAATCTGGTAGCCGGATGTGACATCAACGAGGCGACGGTGGAGGCCTTCTCGAAGCGCTACAACGCTAAAGGCTACACCAATTACGAGGAGATGCTGGCAGACCCGGAAGTGGAGGCCGTCTGGGTCTCTACGCCCAACCGCTTCCACGCCCAGCACAGCATCATGGCCATGGACGCCGGCAAGCACGTGGTCGTGGAAAAGCCCATGGCCCTCAACCTCGAAGACGCGGCGAAGATGGTCGAAGCCGCAAAGCGCAACAATGTGAAGTTCGTTGCCGGCCACACCCGGAGCTTCACGCCGCCGGTCCGGATGATGTGGCGCATCATCCAGTCAGGGCAATTGGGGAAGGTTAAAGCCATCAATTGCTTCGCGTACACTGACTGGATGCTCCGCCCCCGCACGGCGGAGGAGCTCGACATCAGTCAGGGCGGCGGGCTGCCCATGCGCCAGCTCCCGCACCAGATAGACACTGTCCGGCTGCTCGCCGGTGGCATGACCAAGACCGTCCGCGGGGTAATCGGGCAATGGATGCCCGAGCGGCCCATCCCAGGTTATTACGCTGCCATCCTCGAGTTCGAGAACGGCGTTTCCTCCCTCGTTGAGCACAATGGCTACGGCTATTTCATGGGCGCGGAGATGGTCCAGTGGGGCCACAATCGCCAGCGTTACACGGAGGAAGAGCGTGTGGCCATCCGCAAGCAGATGGAAGCGGGCACTCGGGACGAGGAGCATGACAAGCAGGAAATCCGCATCGGCGGCCTGAAGGAACGAGAGGTCTTCACCCAAGAAAACCAGGAGTTGTGGGTGCCGGAGGACCTGGGGCTGGTCATCGTTTCTTGTGAGCGGGGAGACATGCGCCACGGGCCGACCGGCTTGCTGGTCTATGATGATAACGGCCATCGCGAAATAGACCTGCAGGTCAACCGCAAGATGGGCCCCGGCTTCCGCCGCGCTGAGCTGGAAGAGCTCTACGACGCGGTCGTGGAGGGCAAACCAGTCTTCCACACGGGAGCATGGGGAATGGCCACGCTGGAAGTGGTGCTCGGCATCATCCAGTCGGGCAATGAGCACCGCGAGGTCCTCATGAAGCACCAGGCCCCTGTA
>JBJKQC010000360.1:0-5629 GCA_046705745.1 Dehalococcoidia bacterium | reverse complement strand
CCCACTTCCACCCAGCTTGAGCGCGGGCTCCGACAGGCTTAGGTAAAAAGGAAACCCTTCGTCGCTAACCCAGGCGCGCATGCAGCCCATCTGGTTCCGGGCGAGGTGTTGGGCTAGCTGGTTGAGGCCGCGTCAGCGGCAGCGCAAATCTCGCCTGCTGGACGAGCCTGCTGAAGAACGGCGCGGAGAGCACCAATACCCACCGGCTTGGAAAGGACCGCGTCGATTTCCCTCGGCCTGTCCGATTCTTTCACGAGGTTGAAGCCGGATATCAGGACCACCCAAGTCCGGGCATCCCGCTGCTTGATCACTGACGCCAGTTCATAGCCGTTGAGGCCCGGCATCGACCCATCAGTGATGACGACGTCAAATGCGCCGGGGGATGACGCAAATTTCTCCACCGCTAGCTCACCGTTGTCCGCGGCTTCGACGTGGTGCCCATCGGCAGAGAGCATGGCTGTCAGCATGGTAAGCACTCGCGGCTCGTCGTCGACAAGGAGCACGCGCAGCGGCGCGACCGGCGGTAGCAGGTCCTCGCGTTGGAATTCTGGCTGCCCGGGGGCAGCCGGGAATTGGAGTGTGATGATCGTTCCAATCCCCGGGCTACTGTCAATCTTCATGCTCCCGCCGTAGCGTTCGACCAGCCCGCGCGTGGTGGCCAACCCAAGCCCCGTCCCGTTGCGCTTCGTGGTAAAGAAGGGCTCGGTGCACCGCCGCAGCTCCTCGGGGCCCATTCCTGTGCCCGTGTCCCGCACCGACAACTCCACCGTTCCGGAGCCCAGCGGCGCTCTGCCTTCGATGGTCAGGACGCCTCCCTCGGGCATCGCGTCCACGGCGTTGAAGATGAGATTAGTCAATATCGAGCGAAATTCCGGTTGGCTGCCATGAATGAATAGGTCTCCCGAGCGGTTGAGACGAACGGTAATCTCGGTCCCATCAAGCCTGGCCTCGGCGCGCCAGCGCGCCTCGGTAATCAGCACCGCGTCCTCCATCGCCAGCGCCATATCCACCACTGCCCCGTCCGCCTCTTCCGCGTCGCGACCGTTCAACATGCGCAGGCGAGACACCACAGCGCTCGCTTCCTCCACGGCCGAATGAAACCCTCGGAGGTAAGTCTCAGCCATATCTGGATTCGTCCGAATCCAATCGTTCGCCAGCACTAGCTCACTGAAACCGGAAATGGGCGTGAGGGCATTGTTCAAGTCATGCACGACACCTCTCGCCACCTGCGACAGTGCGTTGAGCCGCTCTTGCTGCATGAGCGAGGGCGTCGCGTCGATGAACGCCTGTTGTTGCGCTAGCCTCTGGGCGGACCGAAGCCGAGCGTGCAGGCCCATCAGCCCAACGAGTGCGCCCATCAGCGCCAGTACTACTATCCGCGTTGGAGTGTCAACGAACGGGGCCTGGCCCATGTGGGCCACTAGGACGCCCCGCTCCAATGAGAGAGCCACGGCCGCCACAACTCCTCCGGCCGGCCCGAAGTAAAGGGCAAAGAGAATGATGGGGAAGAACATCAAGGAACTAAGGACGTCGGCTCCCATCGACTGCAAGAAAGCAGACAGTCCGCTAAGGCCGGTCAGTCCCAGCGCTATGGCCAAGACCACAAACGCCGCCTTCCGGCCGGGCCAAGCGAAAACCCACGGATATATGGAGCGCAGCTTCTGCAGAGGGACCATTGGAGAGAGCGGCCTTCCCCTGTAGCCCAGTCACCCCGATGGGTGCGGGAGCAGGACCGCAGAAAATAGTCTAAAAAGATTACTCACCACGCCCATATACTGCCACGTCCGGAAGTACGCCGGGAAGCCTCACAGCAGACATCATCAAGCCTTTTGCTCTCACGGCCTGTCGGGCCCGCAGCGCTTTCGCGCAGTCCAATTAGGCGAATCCTGGAACCAGCCCTGGTCTCCGCTAGCGGCCTAGCGCGGCAATCGGGTACAGCAAAAGGAGTTGCTAGCTAAACCACATGCCGCCATTGATGTGGATAGTTTGACCAGTGATGGAGCGCTGTTCCGGGAGGGCAAGAAAGACGCAGAGGTCGGCAATCTCTTCGGGCGTAACGATGCGGCGGGTTGGCGTGCGCTTAGCGTAGGCCTCATAGTCGCGGCCGGGACTGCGATAGGGCGAGTCGTCCGTGAGCACTAGGCCAGGCGAGACGGTGTTGACGAGGATGTCGTGCTCGGCGAACTCGCGGGCGAGGGAGCGGGTTAGGCCCAACAGGCCGGCCTTGGACGCCCCGACGTGAGGCTGGCCCTCTTCACCGGTGAAAGCGCCGGTGCCCGAGATGTTGACGATGCGGCCCCAACCGCGCTCCACCATCATAGGCAGGACAGCCTGGGCGCAGAAGAAGGGGCCATCCAAGTTCGTCGCCAGGACCCGCCGCCAGTTTTCCGGTGTCAGATCAAGGGTGCGGTCCTTGGGGCGAAAGCCGGGGCAATTGACAAGGATGTCGACGGTGCCGAACTCAGCGAGGGCTCGGCCGGCCATGGCTTTCACCTGGACGGGATCGCCAACGTCGCCCAAGACGACGAAGACACGAGCACCGACAGCGCTCACCGCGTTCGCTGTTTCCTCAGCAGCCGTCTTGTCACGCCAGGCATGGACAATGACGGACGCGCCCTCGCGGGCGAAGGCGAGCGCGACGGCGCGCCCAACGTTACGGCTGGAGCCTGTGACCCAGGCCGTCTTTCCCTGAAGTCGCATCTAATTTCCCTATATGGAGCTGGCGATGATGGCTGGCGCGACAGGGCTATGCGTTCTTGACAAACACATTCTCTATGGTGCTTTGGAGCTCGTCCAGGCTGCAAGGCTTGCCAATGAAGGCGTCGGCACCAAGACCGGTCAGGGCGCGGCCGGCAATTTCCGGATCGCCTAAAGCAGTTAGCACAACGACGCAGGTCTTGGCGCCCAGTTCACGGGTGCGCCTAAGGACCTCGAATCCATCCGTCCCGGGCATTCGCACATCAAGCATCATGAGGTCGAACTCACGGGCCTCCAGCGCGGCCAGCGCCTGCTCAGCGCTGCCAGCGTCAGCACAGTCGAAGCCAAGGTCTTCCAGCCATTCGCAGAGGAAATAACGAATGGCCGCCTCATCATCAACAACGAGAGCGGATCGGGTGGCGTACATCACTCCGAACCTCTTGCGGGAGTAGTGGCGAGCCTTTGGCGCTTGCGGCCACCAGACTTGCGGCCGAAGTCCGGCCCATCCTCTTCATACTGCTCACTTTCGGGGCCACAGACAATCGGCAGGCGGATACTGAATTCGGTCCCCTTGCCGGGCTCACTTTTCACGTCGATGGAGCCGTCGTGCTCTTCCACAATGCTGTAGCTGACGCTGAGCCCTAGCCCCGTCCCCTTACCGTCGCCCTTGGTGGTGAAGAACGGGTCGAAAATCTTATCGACGGCATCCGGCGCGATGCCAGGGCCTGTATCGCGGACCCTGAATTCGATCCAATCGCCGTCCCGCTCGGTGGCCACGGTGAGCCGGCCCCCGTGACCTTCCTCAGTCATCGCCTGCTCAGCGTTGGTGATAAGGTTCAGCGCCACCTGCTGGATTTTGTGCGGGTCCGCCATGGTCCACGGGAGGCACGGGTCCAGATGCAGGTCCAAGGCGATGTTGTTGACCATGAGGTTGTACCGGCGCAGTTCCAGGGCCGCGTCGATGGCGGCATTGATGGAAACGTACGCTTTTTCGGCCGCGCGGGCTCTAGAGAAGGAAAGGAGGTTTTGGACGATCCGCACGGACCGGTTGGCTTCCGTGTTGATCATCTCCAGGCTCTGGCGCAGTTTCCCGTCCATCTCCCGCTTCAGGGAGACTTGGCTCAGGCCCCAGATCGCGGTCAATGGATTGTTGATCTCATGAGCGACACTCGCCACCAGCTCACCGACAACGGCCAGTCGGGCCGAATGCTCCTGCTGCGCTCGCGTCTTCTCGACGCGCTGCCGCTGGCGGGCCAAGCGCCTGAACCTCGCGTCCACTCGAGTCCCAGACCTGACCATTACCAACATCATCAGCGCCAGCAGGCCAAAGCCCAGGACCGCCACGAGCCCCGTCCCAGCCCATACCAGTCCTCGTGCCGCGACCCAGCCGTCGGAGACGTCCCTTGTAATTTCCAAGATTCCCATCAAGGACCCCTTGGCGCCCGAGTCTGGAGCAGTGTCCAACACAGGAACGTATGTCCGCACGACGTCCATGCGCCGCTGCTGACCGCTGAGATCGGTGATCCTTGCATTCCAGTAAACGCGTGAGTCGGGCTGGCCTCCTGCCGCCACACTCCATTCCGCCGCGTCACGCGAAGCCGCCGATGCTCCAGAATCGCTGCTCCAAAGCAACGCGCCGTCAGCACCCCACACCTTCAGGCCGACGACGCCAAGTCCAAATGTACTCCGCTTAGCAAAGACATCCATCATCGCCGGATAGACCGCCTCGCTGAAACTGAGGTCCGGCATGCTGTCGTGGATGGGTGCCCAAACGGTGTAATAGAAGATCTGGGCGATGTGCGTGCCGTCCTGGTTGCTCTCCGTCAAGGTGGCGCGCTCGAAGCTGTTCTTCACAACTCGATTCAAGACAAGGGCCGTTCCAAAGGTCCCCAACGCAGTGAGCACAATGCCGGTCAAGAGAGAAATCCAGATGAACTTGCGCGCCACGCCCGTGGCGCCATCCACCGCGGGACGACCCAATGCGCCACCCTGAAGACGTCGAAAGGACTCCGACACCTTGCGCCCCATAGCCTGGAGATATCCGGAGCGGAGGCGCAAGCCCTGGGTTCCCCCTACCCTTTTAAGCACGTTTACCATTTTGGGTATGCCCTAATGCCCTATCACTGACTCCCAGATGAAAGGCGTAAGAGGCTGGCCGGTAAGGGCGCTCCGAGGTACTCGGGATCAAACCCTCCGAAGGTCTCCAGCGTTTGGGTGAGCGTCACGACCTCCGAAGGGACGGGCGACTCGCTTTGCCCCAGGGCTGTTGCGCTAGCCGTGTGACTGGACCGCAAGTCTTCGAGCACTGCCTGACTGAACCCTGAGAGCACGGCGGGGTCGTACCCCGCAAACACACTGGTCTGCTTGGAAATGGAAGCAACCGTGGCAGCGTGCTTACTGCCGTCGACAGAGCTGCCTGGCTGGCCCTGGCCGCCTGGAGTGACGTTCGCAGGGACCCCGTTAAAGCCGGAGAAGACTTTAGGATCGAACCCCGCCGTCTTGCTGTGGTCCATGATCGATGGAGCAACCGGCTCGCTCTCTTGGGGTGTCAATGCCGGCAGGTCCGGGAGCCCTGGCGCAATATTCCGGAGTGTCTGGGTAAGATCAACGTTGGCGACTTCGGCTCCATGGGGAAGCGCTTCCCCCGTGTGATTGCCGTTATTGCCACTAGGCCCGTTCGGCGGACTCATGCCTTGCGCAGAATGGGTATCGCCTGGGACTTCCGTGGGGCGGCTTCCACTCGCAACGGAAGGCGCCTCTGGCGGCGACTCTGAAGGCGGTGTTGGCCTTTGGCCGCCTCCGGCTTGCCCTTGCGCGTTGGAGTAGGCTCCCTCTTGCGTGGGATTTGTAGCTATGCCAGGCGCCTGATCCCGCTGCGACCCAGGGTGATTTCCCTCGGAGGCGCCACTCCCGCCCTTGGATGTCTCCGGAG
>JBJKQC010000359.1:0-3120 GCA_046705745.1 Dehalococcoidia bacterium | reverse complement strand
CCTCAGGGTCGTCGTCCACGGCGAGCACACGGGTTTGCTCGTTGGGTCTGCTGATGCGTCCGATAGCGCTGGCTTGTTGGGGTGCGTCCGCACTCGCGAGGTCGGCGTGCTCGTCGGCCGTCGGCAGGGTGAAGGCGAAGGTGGAACCTCGGTCCAAGCCGTCGCTCTCTGCCCAGATGCGTCCCTTGTGAGCCTCCACAATCCCCTTACACACCGCCAGGCCCAGCCCATTGCCGGCGTTCCTGAGTCCTTGCGCGTTTGGAATCTGTGAGAACTTCACGAATAGCCGACGGATGTCATCACGGCTGATGCCGCGCCCATGGTCACGCACCCGGACCGTGACGGCATTCGTGTCTTGAGCTACGAGGATATCGATGGGCGCGTTGGCCGGAGAAAACTTAGCGGCGTTGCCGAGCAGGTTCGCGATCACATGGCCGATACGGCGGCTATCGCCGGCTACGCGAGCGAGGTCTGGGAGTGCGTGGAGTCGCACCGTTCGATCGGGCGCGCCTCTGGCGAAATCTTTGACCGCCTGCTCAACCACTGGCATGAGGTCAATGGGCTCTGCGGCGACAGAGAGTGTCCCAGCCTCGATACGCGTTATGTCCAACAAGTTGTCGACGAGGTCCCGGAGACGGTCCGACTGCTCGCTGATAATGCTGAAAAGCTCGTTGATTTCCTCTTCGCTCAAGTGCCGACGGCTGCCCAACGCCATGGCTGCTGAGCCCTTGATGGCGGTGAGCGGCGTTTTCAGCTCATGGCTGACCATGCCCAGGAACTCGTTGCGGAGCCGTTGGACCTCCTCGATGGGGGAGATGTCCTGAAGGATATTCAAGGCTGCGGTGATGGAGCCGTCTTCTCCATAAATGGGGGTTGCGTTCACCAAGGTTGGGATCCGTGTTCCGGGCGACGGCTCGAAATCGAGTTCCTCCGCCAACACCCGCTCGCCGCGAGAAAGGGCACGGATCACCGGCCGGTGCTCGACCTCAACGAACGAGCCGTCGGGGTGTGAGGCTTTTACCCGGCTCAGGTACTCCTGAATGGTTTCCTGCCCGGGGGACACGCCGAAGATCCGCTCGGCTTCCCGGTTCATCAGCAGAATCTTTCGTGTCGCAGCGTCGGCCAGCGCTACGCCGGTCGGTGAGAGGTCAACCAGCGTCTGGAGCCGCTGCCTCTCCACGGCGACCCTTTCATGCAGGCGTGCATTGTGTATGGCAAGCGCGGCGTGGCCGGCCAGGAGGAGCAGGAGGTTTTGGTCTTCTGGTGTGAACTCGGCACCCTCAGCTTTTTCGGTGAGGTAAATGTTGCCCAATGCCTCACCTTCGTATCGGATCGGCACCCCCAGAAAGGTCTTCATGGGTGGGTGCTCTGGCGGAAAGCCTATCGACCGTGAGTGCTCGCTCAATTCAGCGAGGCGCAACGGTTCTTGGACCTCTTGTAGCCAGCCCAAGATGCCCAGGCCTCGGGGAAGCCCGCCGATCCGGGAGCGTTCTTGGTTGGTAAGGCCGTGGGTGATGAACTGTTGGATGCGTCCATCCGCATCAAACAAGCCGAGGGCGCCATAGCGGGCGCCTGTTAGTTCACACGCGGCTTGCACCACTTCGCGGAGTACAGCGTCAGGTTCCAGGGTGGAGACGAGCCGCTGGGAGAGCTCGGCGAGCTGCGTGAACCGTTGTCCTTGGCGCTGGTACGCCTCGTGCAGGTTCTGAATTTCTTGGTCTCGGCGGTCCGCCGGGGGTCTGAGATCCATGAGCCGGTTACCCAAATCCGAACATGTCCGTGATAATGGGGGGCGAGCCTCTTATGTGTTATACCCCGTGCCCGGTCTGACTTCGAGTTGGGGCCCCCTGCGGGAGAGCTTTCGCGACGGATACGGCTGAGCCGCAACAACAGCCGAGGCCGTGGCGAAACTGGCCGAAACACTACCCGAAACAGGTGGACTACCGAAATTATTCCCACCAGACCATGGTCTAGTGCAGGGGGAAGACGTCAGGAAACATCGGCGAAAATTTCCGCCAGACGGAAAACAGGGGCGAGTACCCTGGGTTTCATGACTGCTCCGTATACTGTCATTCTACCGCCAGCAGACGTTGGAGCAGAAGAGGCAGTTGGCACTAGGCAGGAACGAGAGATTCGAGCACCTGCGGCATGTGCGCCATGTACGGTGATTAGCTGGATTCAGCACAACAGACGCCGCTGAGTCTAGCTTGCCCTGCCTTCTGACGTCGGCATTGCGGTGCGCGGTGGCGTGCAGAGATGGGAAGATACGGGATTGCCTCACGTGACGGGGACCGGACTGCTATTGCCGGTGACGCTAGGAGTAGACGGCCCAATGCCATGTATCGACAACCGTCCATGTGGGATCGCCGCACTGAAAAGGGATGAAAGCACCAGTCCGACAAAGCAGGACGCCTCGTCAAGCAACGGTCGCTGGGTTCTGGTCCTGCAACTCCGCTCGTGACAGGATGTCGCCGGAATCGGCGCTGGCCAGTGGTTCGCGGCTACCAGGGGCGATGAAATAGCCTCCGCGAGGGCCCTCCGCTCCGACCCTTCGGCGGCGCAGCCGAGGGGATCGGGGTTGAGATGACAAAAGGGCGCCATCTTCGAGGCAACAGGGACAAGGACCATTGTCGACCCGATTGGTTCTACTGCCGCATCGCACACCACGCGGCCACGGCCTGCGCACTGGACCTAATGGTGATCGGGCGCTCGGCGCGATATCCTCCATAAGGACCCAATGGGTTGGCCGTTGCGAGGAAGATGGGTTCGGCGTAGCAAATCCACCTGATCAGGCCGTTCCATTCATCTTCCCAAGCCCGTTGAGAACGCCGGGAGGGGTCCAGCGCGACGCACAAGGTCACCTGTCGCTGCTCATCGAAGACCTTCGGCGAGAGGCTCGGACCTCCGCGCAGCGCCCGCGCCGCCCATGGAGGTAGCGCCCTCCCAGGCTGCCGGAGACCGTCAGTTTACGCTCGGTCGCCAGCCGCCTGCAGGATTCCTCTCCAAGCAATTCCAAGACCTCTGCTTGTGCCAGGTTCGCAGGTGGCATAGCGAACCAGGGGGGCGGCGGGACATTGCCCACCACCTTGTTCCAGTAACCGACAAGTAACGACTTGAAGG
>JBJKQC010000358.1:0-4254 GCA_046705745.1 Dehalococcoidia bacterium | reverse complement strand
TGCAGGAAGGTCTCGATCCACTCGGCGTGGTCCGTGACCCAGACATCAAGATCATCGACACAAACCTAGACGAATCACTAGAGATCGAGCGTAACGGCCGCCCCTTGGGGATCGGCGCTGAAACGGTGGGAAGCGTGCCGCCTACTTGAGGACAGAAGGTTCGGCCAAAGGAAGCTGCAGCTCAAATAGCAACGCGTCGTCGAGACCACGGGAATTAGCACTCCCTTGGGAGCCCACCAAGGGGTGGGATGTGAAGGCGTTGAATATCCCTGGCATCGGTGCCACCGAGAAGTCATAGCAGCCTGTAAGTAATAGAGCTGCAGCCGCCTACACCCATTCGGCGAAGCCCATGGCGCACCCATTGCCCGCTTCGGTCCGGTAGCAGGGAACGTAGTCGACGAGCTGCATCTCCAAACCGGTGCCAGCCAGAGTGCCGGCGAGGGCGATCCAGTTCTTGATCTCCGAGGTACCTGCGCGGAAGCGCTCATCCGGGAAGTCCGTGAGTTTGGTCACGTCGTCGTGGCGCAGGCCGTCGATGATCCGCTCGTCCAGCTCCTCCTCGATGACGGTGTGGCTCAATCCACCGGATGCGATGACGGCAACGCGCTGGTCACTGTCCCAGTCCTCGATGGCCTTGCGGAGGGACTGGCCAAACTTGTAGCAGCGCGCGGCCGTGGGGGCGTTGGGCGGATAGTAGGTGTTGACGAGGACCGGAACGCTCGGCGAGGCGACGTTGTCCTGGAGCCTGCGGTACACGTAGTAGAAGGCGTGGCCGATCGAGCCGTCGCCGTCGCGGCCCGGCGGGAGCTTCTTGGAGCGGGCAACGTCGAACTCATCGCGGACCATGGATTCGATGATGTGCCGGCCGAGCTGGGCTTCCGCGGGGTGTACCGTCCGCCGAGGCGGGCGATTGGCGACCTTGGGATCACTGAGCTGGGCGCGGGCGCGTCCGGGAGCCGGCTCGTCCTCGACGGTGTCGCCATAGTAGACGCAGAAGGCGGGCATGTTCTCGTCGTTAAACGCCTCCATCTGGTCGTCGCCTAGAATAACGAGGACATCCGGCTTCGCCTTGGCGAGCGTGTCGCCCAGATGCCCAATGGCGGCCTGGCAGGCGTTCCATCGCGCCTCGAACTTCTCGTCCGTGCACTCCTTCTCGAAATGGTCCCCGGCGCGCAGCTCGGCCAGCTCACCAAAGGAGTAGGTCTTGCCGTTGAACCAGTGGACCGCCTGCTGACGCCCACGGTCACCGTACTCCCGCCATACGTGTGGGGGCATCTCCAGCTGGGGCGCATGCGAGGACGCCATACCGAGCACAATCTTGGCCATTTGTTCATCTCCTCCCTGTGGCACTGGACCAACGATCAGTAGCGCTGATCTTATCGGCGCTGGGCTCGTTACTCCTTGAACAGCGGGAACACCTGCTTGGCCGTCTCGCGGAAAATCTTGCGCTTGTCCTCCCCTGAGAGGAAGTCGAAGCAGTCGATAACCGGCACCAGGTCGTCCGAGGGCTTCCCCGTGGCCGGGTTGAGCACCGCCGTGCCGCTGCCTGGGGCCTCTGTCCCAAACATCATCTGGCCCACTCCCTTCTGCTTAATGGCCGTGGCCAGGTAGTCCGAGTCGTACGCGCACGTGTCGAAGAAGAGGTTCTTCGACGTGTCCCGCTCGATGGCCGCGTGCGGGGCCGGTTGTTGGGCGCCGATGCCAACCTGCCCGCCCCCCGCGATCCCCGACGATACCGCCCGCGGCACGAACCGGCTCAGGGCGCCCCCGCAATGGCACACGATCACCTTGAGCTCGGGGTAGCGGTCGAAGACGTCACTCTCCTCCAAGAGCTGCGTGGCCAGTGCTTCCTCGGTCAGGAAGTTGTACTGGTAGTTGTGCGGCAATATGGCGATGCGCGGGTCCCGGCTGATGGACGCGTGGACGATCAGCGGGGCCCGCAGGTCGCACGACGCCTCGTAGAGAGGGTACCAGTAAGGGTCGTTCATGCCCGGCGCTCGCCGGTCGCCGCCCGGGTCCGGGTTCACCGTCGCGGCCACGAACCCCAGCTCGCGCACCGACCGCCGGAACTCCGGCACGCAGCCCGCGGTGTCCTTGGCATAGTCAATCCCCACCTGAGGGAGCTGGGCCACGCCACGGAACCGGTCCGGGTGCATCCGCACTGTCTGATGGATGACATCGTTGGTGGTGCGGCACCAGTGCTCCTGGAGCAGCGGCTGTTCCCAGTGCATCATCGCCACCGGCCGTGGCGAGATGAACTGCACGTCGATATTACGCTCGTCCATCATCCCCAGGTGCCGGGCCTGGGCCTCCCGCATCGCGCCTTCCGGGATCTGCAGGCTACTCGTCGGCGTCCGCAGGGCGATGAGGTTGTACGCGTACGCCCGGAACTGCGCCGGCGTGGAGTGGTGGCCGTGGATGTCGATAACCTGCTCGCCGTTGTACATGCAGCCTATCTCCTTATGGCTTGTTGGAAAGAAGCAAACACCCTGACGTCCGATCCTCGCTCGGCGCCCTCGACTACAGGTGATTAGATGTCCATAACGCTGGGTGCGAAAAGATCTTCCACCTTCGGCTTCACGCTGATGAGACGTTGCTCGTACAGGTATTCAATCAAGGTGGTGTGCATCACCCGGTCCGCCTCCACTGCGCAGGGACAGGGGTCGCCGGGCAGCGCTTTCCGTGTCTGTGCCATGCACTAGCGGCCGAAGACCATGATGAAACGCGTACACTCGCTCGGCCCGTTCCGCTGGAGACCATGCAAGGCCAGCCTTAGCGGGTCAAACCACCGCAAGCGGCGCTAGAATACCCTTAGTGCAGCGAACTGCGCAACGCTGCGATGGACCACGCATGAGTATTCGCAAACCACGAACGACCTCTCATGAGCACCGATTGAGAGGAAGGCCAAGTGCACCGTCTGTCAAATCGCTTTCCGCGTCTCTCCGGGTCCGCTGGTGGTCCTGGCAGTACGGGCGATGCCGTCAGAGGTGGAAGATTCTGAATCCCTGGGCAGGGCCTTCAAGTCCGCTCGAGCCTTGTCCAGTGCAACCGCTCAGGGAATCGTTGATGAAGAAGTTGGTTGACGGGGGACCCTATAGTGAGATCCCCCTCAGATCTTCTCCTATGTACATACGCTTTTCGACATGGATAAGCCTATAGGTGAGGCATGAGGGCAACCCAGGACCTGTCGGATGTCAACCAAGCTCAGCAGCAGTCCGCCTGGGGCCGCGCCTCCGCCTACGATCGCCGGCTCGAATCGCTCGGCGTACCGGTGCAGATAGGGCCCGGCCGCCTCCTCAATTCGCCCCCCGGAAGACATCCTCCAATTCCACGAAGCGGTCCCAATAGGCATCTTTGCGCCGGCGTCCGTCGGTCACTTCTTGGAGGCATTCGGTGATACCGACGCCAAATTCAAATTCAAGGTGCGCCCATAATGCGTCATTCCTCGGAAACACCGTGCTTTCGGCAGGGTCTTCTGCCGACGCTGAGGTGTTACCCGCCGGTCGCCATCATTCCAGTCGAGTGAAGGTCGACCCCAACGCACCAGCAACCCCCCAAAGCCACAGAATCGGCCCGATGCACGTGGACCTGAACGGCGAAGCCAAGTCCGGATGCCCACCACTAGGTATCGTCTGCCGCCCTTCACCTCATTGTGGCCGGCATGACATCGATGCCCCCGCTTCCCGCGGTCTCGACTGACTGGCTGCCCGAGATGTCTGCCCTAGCAGCCTCGGCTCACTTCGGGAATCGGGCTGTACCAGCACTGTCGTCGAGCCCAACTCAAACAGAGAAGCAGGGGCGCCCCCGCCAGCGGGGGCGCCCCGTGTCGTTTAATTCCCGTACTTGGTGATCCACGCCAGCTGCTGGGCATTCGTCGCGACCTTCGGGTAGGTCGCGTCGAAGAGCGGCGCGTACTTCGCCGTCTCCGCTTGGTCCGCCGCACCCTGTGTCGGCACGAAGGGAATAGATCCCATCGCCTTCTTGATGGCCGCGGCCGCCGTCGGGTCCTGCACCATTGCCCAGAAGGAGTTCTGCAATGCCGTCACGATGTTAGCCGGCGTGTTTGGCGGGAGCACATACGGCTTGTCAAAGCTGGGGAATGACCTGAGCCCATTCCACGTCTGCTGTTGTGCAGGCGTCAGATAGTCCACCACGTTCTTCGCCGTCCATGGCCCGCCTTCAGACGACGCGGTCGGCACCGTGCCTGGGACTGTCATGCTCACGAACTGGAACGCAAACCCGTCCTTCTCCCAG
>JBJKQC010000357.1:0-3274 GCA_046705745.1 Dehalococcoidia bacterium | reverse complement strand
GCCATCATGCCGCGTATCGCGTGGAAGCTGTACGACTTCGTCCCGGTGTCGGAGTACCTGCGGGTGAGCGAGGCGGTCATCCGTGTGTTCTACAACTGCGATGAGCTGCGCAAGAACAAGATGCGCGCCCGGATGAAGTTCTACGTGGACCGCGTGGGCGTCGACCAGTTCCGCGCCGACGTGGAGGAGCAGCTGAAGGGCGACTGCGCCGAACAGGACTTCGACCCCACGCCGTGGATGACTCTGCCTCCGGAGCTGGAGGAAGACCCGCCAGCGCTGGTCCCCGCCGAACAGCACGGCGATCCAGCGTTCTTGAAGTGGAAAGAGACCAACGTGGTGCGCCAGGCGCAGGAGGGCTACAACGCCGTCTACGTCACGCTGCCCTTGGGCGACATCCACGAGCACCAGTTCCCCGTGCTGGCGGACATCTCCCGCAAATATGCGGGAGGACGCCTTCGCACGACGGCCGACCAGGACCTGCTCTACCGCTGGGTGCCTGAAGGTTACCTCTACGACTTCTGGAAGGACCTCAAGAGCATCGGCCTGGCCGAGGACGGCGCGAACCGGATCACGGACGTCACCTCCTGCCCCGGCACCGATAGCTGCAAGATGGGCATCACGTCGTCCATGGGCGTGGCGGGCGCATTGCGAAAGTCCCTTCGCGAATTTGGTGCGAGCGACCCTCTCATCGACAGCCTGCACATCAAGGTGAGCGGCTGCCCCAACGGCTGCGGACGCCACCACATCGCCAACATCGGCTTCCATGGGGCCGCGACAAAGGGCGACGGCAACCAGGTGCCGGCGTACGAGGTCTTCCTGGCTGGCAACTATGGCAACGCCGACCCGGCGCGCTTCGGCCACCGCGTCAAGGCCAAGGTCCCGGCCAAGCGTGTTCCGGAGTTCGTGGACGAACTGCTCCGGCACTACCAGGCGAACCGTAGCGAAGGCGAGAAGTTCAACGATTTCGTGGACCGTGTGGGCACCGCGCCCTTCGAGGAGATTGGGGCGAAGTACAGGGAGGTCGGACCGCTGAACAAGGCCAACCTGGAGACGTACATGGACTGGGGCAAGTCCATTCTGTACAAGCTGGAGCGTGGCGAAGGCGAGTGCGCGGTGTAAGGAGCCCAATCCGCCGCACACACCATACCAGCCCACTGCAGGGGCGGGTCTGAGGCCAGCCCCACTCTTCTGGGGAAGAAGCCTATGTCCGTCAGCCGCACACGTGCCCAGGACTACGCCGAGGAAGTCCTCAATCGTCCGCGCGGGGACACGACGGTCGTTCTGTGCCGCAACAAGAACGGCGTTACCCTCCTCTACCGCGGCCGCGCGCTAACCAAGACCTATGCCTCCAAGGTAGGCCAGCTGCAGGCCAAGTGCATGGCCATGGCGTTGGGCGTCGAGCTCCCGGCTGAGGTCGGTGGCGAGGTCAGCGCTAAAGTCGGCAGCGGCGTGGTCTACCGTGCCATTGCCATCTCATCCCTGGACCTACGGAGGGAAGAGGCATGGGCGTTGCTGGGTATGCACATGCAAACGGCCATGATGCAGCGCGGAGTGAAGTCTGTCGACGTGAAATGATGCCTGTAGGAGCGGCGCCGGGAAATGTTGGGCGCTCCGGGATGATCTATGGCCGGCCGGGAACGGGCTGGCTGGCCCCCGCTTCCCGACCGGCCACGATGCGCTCGCCCGGTGGCTGATGGGTAAGAGGCAGTAGATCGAAGTGCCGGTTGCGAGCTAGCTCGAGAAGCTGTCGCTTCCCACTCCTGATAACGCCGCGTCCGCTCATCTGTCAGCACCACTTCGACACCGGAGCTATGCGCCGCTGAGATCTAGGGCCGGTGGGAAGCACCCTTTAGAGCCAAGCGGCTACCCACCGGCCTCAACGTGCGCGGCTCCGGGATGAATGGACGACTGCTTGACTACCGGACCGCGCATCCTGCGAGAGCGCTCGCTGTATGCCAGCTATAACGACCGCTTCCCTACGGTGTCAGGGATTTCCGGACCTTGTTCATCGCAGCAAGCGTTGCCTCCTCTCCGAGCATTGACGATACTCTCAGGGCTGTTGGCTGCATCGGCTAGTCACAGACGAAGGAGCTGCATGCGAACACAAGTCGCTATCATTGGCGCCGGGCCCGCCGGGCTCACCCTGGCCCACTTGCTCCATCGGGAAGGCATCGAATCGGTCATCCTGGAAGCCCGCAGCCGCGAGTACGTGGAAGGGCGCGTGCGCGCGGGGCTGTTGGAGCACGGCACGGTCGAGCTGCTCACGGAACTAGGCCTGGCGGACCGCCTGGACCGGGAAGCACTGGTGCACCATGGCATCGAGCTTCGCTTCGACGGAACGCCGCACCGCATCCCGCTGACCGACCTGACCGGACGGAACGTCTACATCTACGGCCAGCAGGAGATGGTCAAAGACCTCATCGCCGCATGGCTGTCGAAGGGCGGGCGGATATTGTTCGATGCCGAGGCCACGGCTATAGAGGGGTTGAAAACAGACAAACCCGCAGTCCGCTACCTGCGTGACGGGCAATTGGAAACGCTCGAATGCGATGCCGTCGCCGGCTGCGACGGCTTCCACGGCGTATCCCGGCAGGCCATGCCCGCGAATGTCCTGCGCGAGTACGTCCACGACTACCCCTTCGGCTGGCTGGGCATCCTGGCACGGGTGGCCCCATCCACCGAAGAGCTCATCTACGCTTCCCACGAACGCGGCTTCGCGCTGCACACTATGCGCTCCCCACAGATCAGTCGCCTCTATCTACAGGTGACGCCGGACGAGGACATCGCTAACTGGCCGGTCGACCGCATCTGGGACGAGCTCCAGCGCCGCTTCGAGACCAGGGATGGGTGGAGGCTCAAGCAGGGGCCGATCATCGAAAAGGGCATCACGCCCATGCGCAGCTATGTGGCGGAGCCCATGCAGTATGGCCGGCTGTTCCTGGCTGGCGACGCCGCGCACATCGTGCCGCCCACCGGAGCCAAGGGCTTGAACCTCGCCGTGGCCGACGTCCGCGTGCTCGCTCCAGGGTTGGTCGAATTCTTCCGCACGGGCGCCACTACCATGCTGGACTCCTATTCCGACACCTGCCTCAAGCTTTACCGCCTACTCCCTACTCGAACGGCAGGCCCACGTAGTTCTCCGCCAAGGTGGTGGCTGCCGCGCGGGACGAGGCAACGTAGTCCATCTCGGCGAGTTGGAGCTTGCGTTGGGTGCCGTCGCCGTCATCGTTGAAGATATGGAGCATGGCGGTCATCCACCAGGAGAATCGCATCA
>JBJKQC010000356.1:0-12026 GCA_046705745.1 Dehalococcoidia bacterium | reverse complement strand
GAAGGGCTCCGTGAGGTCAGAGGACTGTGCGGCAAGCAAATCCTATCACGCCCTGCGGTTCTTTATCTTGGGCGAGCGGCCGCCTGCTTGGCCTACTGCTCACTGATTACCGCTTACCACTTACCACCACGGCGCATCCTTGACACCTGCCCGGTGCAATCCTACGATGCCCGTCGCGGTGAAGGCATACGGCAGGGATAAGCGGACGGAGGAAGCGCTATGGTGATCCGCGAAGACACATTGGGTGGGACGGCTCGCAGGCGGCAGACGGGGGAGCTACAAGCGCAGTCCAACGGCAATGTCCGGTACCAGTACATCTCCGCCGACAACCACATGGACCTCATCTGGTACCCCAGGGACATCGTCCAATCCCGCATCTCCTCTAAGTACAAGGAGAGGGCCCCCAAGGTGGTGGAAACCGACAAGGGCACCATGTGGGAGTGGGAAGGCAAGGCGCACGCGTTCGCCGCCGATGGCAAGGACTGGGGCAAGCACATCCGCCGCTTTGCTCCCATCGAGGTACCGGAGGGCAAGCTGGCCCCAACAGACCCGGACGTCCTACTGCACCACTTCGACCTGACCGGCATCTACTCCGGCGTGTTCTATGGGAACACTCGGAAGTGGACCTTCCAGGACAAGGACATGGAGAAGGAAGTCTACCGCGCCTTCAACGACTGGACGCTGGACGTCTCCAGCGTCGCCCCGGATCGCATCATCGCCCTGCCGTGGCTGCACGTCGCCTTCCCCGAGACCTGTGTGGACGAGCTCTACCGTCTCGTTGACAAGGGCGCCCGCGCCGTGGAGTTCAGCCCCAACGACGCCGGCGTGCCCGTGTTCTCGCCCGAGTGGGACAAGCTGTGGGCAGCCGCCCAGGAGACCGGCACGGTCATCTGCGCGCACATCGGGGACAAGGCGGGCACGCCGTACCCGCCCAACGAGTACGGCGAGTCACTGGCCCACTTCTCACAGGTGCCCTTCAACCCAGCAGGCAAGCACATCGCCCAGTTCATCTTCAGCGGCATGTTCGACCGCTACCCCAACCTCCAGCTCTCCTTCGCGGAGTGCCGCGTCGGCTGGCTGCCATTCCTCTTTTCCTGGATGGACCGATGCCACAACGACCGCCTTCCGGACAGCATACGGCCGTTGAAGGAGAAGCCCACCTACTACGTGGACCGGAATATGACCTTTACCTTCGAAGAGGACTACATCGGCGCGAAGCAGCTTGCCGACCCGGAGTTCGGGCTGCAGAAGTGCGCCATCTGGGGCTGCGACTATCCTCACGAGCAGGGGCAGACCTGGCCCGACGCTACCCCTGCCATGAACAAGATGTTCGCCAACGTGAGCCCCGAGCTGAAGCACGAGATCGTCTGGGGGCATGCCCAGCGCCTGTTCAAGATCAAGGGCCCGGAGAAGGGTAAGCAGTGAGCAGTGAGCCGTAAGCGGTGGCGTTCGTGAGAGCGTTAGAGATTGAGGTTGCGTGGGGGCGCCTGTGGCATGCCGGCGCGCCCTCTAAGGCAGAGAGGGCACGATGACTGAGCTGACCTACAAAAAGGAAATCCTGCTGGAGGACGAGCGCAACCGGAGCATGGCCGCCGTCGTCCGGTACGGCCCGCACTTGTTCCTCTCCAGCTCCGATGGCCACCGCGATATCAAGACGGAGAAAGTCGACCCGGAGCTGGACTGGCAAGCGACGCCCCAGTGCCACAACGCCTATGGCCGGCAGGCCCTGCGTCTACAGAAGGCGGGCTATTCCGGCGACTGCGCCATTTGGATCGAGAATTTCACGTCCGGCCAGTCCTGGCGGCTGGAGCGGATGGGCACCTGGCCCGACCACTTCGGCGAGGTCGGCCACCAGCAGGCCGTGAGCTTCGGCGCGCAGTGCAAGATGTCCGGCACCAACATGCTCACCGCCGTGGTACAGGCGCTGACGCCGGATGTCGAGCGCCACGTGCTCGTGCCGCAGCCGACCCGCGGTCGCGCCTCCCGGATCACCCGCGCCGGCGACTTCACCTACGTTATTGGCGTGCGCGGGCGGAGCAACCCCTTCACCAATGAGGAAGCACCCGAGGAGACGCCCGACCAGTTTGATACTGAGCAGTTCTTCACCTACGAGTGGCTGCGTTCCCATATCGAGCGCGCTCCGGGCGGCAAGCTGGACGATTTCGTCCGCACCGACGCCGCCCTGCGGAACATCGGCACGGCGCCGCGCTATCGCGAGAACCTCAAGCAGCGCTTCGGCGGGAAGATCCCCTTCGCCGCCTATTCCGTCGGTACTTTGCTCGGCGGCCGCGGCCTCATGGAGATCGGCGGGCTGGCGGTCAACCCCGGCGGCACCAAGGAAATCGCCTGGCTCCCGGAGGACCCGGACCGCGCCCAGGCAGTGAAGGCGTACGGCCTCGTTTTCGCCTCCGGCTGCTCGGGGCTGGAGGACGCCAAGACCGGCGCGGTCAAGCAGGAGCTCTACGGCGACAAGGTGGGCCAGACCAAGCAGGCGCTCAGGCGGTTGGAGGCAGCCCTGAACCGCTTCGACAGCACCCTGGACAAGGTTTTGCGCCTGGACGTGTTCTTGGATGACATCTACTTCGAGGACGAGTTCGTGCGAGTGACCCAGGAGTTCTTCGGCAACAACCCGCCGACCATGAACATCGTGGGCGTCGACCTGGAGCGCAACGCAGAGGTCGAGCTTTCCGCCATCGCGGGCGCCTAGTATTTGTTCCGTCATTCCGGCGAAGGCCTGTCCTGAGCGGAGTCGAAGGGCCGGAATCCAGGGACGTCGGATAGGCAAGGCATCAGGTCTGAGCAAAATGCGTTACCAGCCATGAAATTGACCGAGCACCATCCATGACCACACAGCAAACACAACCGGTAGCCGGCGGCGTCAGCGCCGATGCGCTCGTCCAGGAGATACGCAAGCTCGGCGTCACCCACGTCATCTGCATACCGGACTCCTTTCAGAAGACGCTCATCGCCAAGCTCCAGGAGACGCCCGGCATCGACTTCATGATCGCATGCACCGAGGACGAGGCCGTGGGCATCAACGCCGGCCTCTACATGGGCGGCAAGCGCCCCATGATGGTCATTCAGAACAACGGGATTTTCGCGTCCATCAACACACTCAAGGCCATTGCGCTTGACGCGAAGGTCCCGACCTTCATGATGGTCGGCCAGTTCCAGCGCGACGTCACCAAGCCCATTGAAGAGAGCCGTTCCCGCGCGGTGCGCATGCTGGAGCCGACCCTCGACACCTGGGGCGTGCCCCACTGGCGGCTGGAAGGCCCCGATGACATCGGCAATCTGGCGACCGCCTATCAAAAGGCGTCGGAGACGCAGGGACCGGCGGCGCTCATCGTCGGCGCGCCCACGGTTTGATCCCCTCTCCCCGTGGGAGAGGGGCAGGGTGAGGGAGAAGCGCCGGCCATCCCCGCCACTTGCAGTCAAGGAATCGGTACCAACGAGAGACCGCATGCAACGCCAAGAAGCCATAGACATACTCGCGCGAGGCCGCGACGGCGCCATCAGCGTCGCCACCATGCAGTCCATCGCCCCCTGGCACGACGCCTGCCAGGCGCAGACGCTCCACGTCGACGCCTCACAGTGCATGGGCAGCGCGTCGTCCATCGGCCTTGGCCTCGCCATGGCCCGGCCCGACAAGAAGGTGATGGTGCTGGACGGCGATGGCAGCCTGCTCATGCAGCTCGGCTCGCTGGTCACCATCGCCGGCCGCTCGCCCGCCAACCTCTACCACTTCGTCTTCGCCAACGGCCTGCACCAAAGCACTGGCAACCAGACGCTGCCGGCCATCGGCAAGTTCGATTGGCTGGCCCTCGCAAAAGGCGCGGGATACAAACAGGCGCTACACATCGAGGCGGCGGAGGACCTCATCGAGCAGCTTCCCAATATCTGGAAGATGGAAGGCCCCGTCCTCATCGAGCTCATCATCGCCCGCGAGGACACCGAGCCCCGCTGGGCCGGCGTGCCCATGTCAGCCCAGGTTGCAGCGCTCAAGGAGCAGCTTGCGGCGGGGTAGCGAGCAGTAAGCAGTGAGCAGATAGCAGTAGTGTCGGCGGACGCCTTCCCCGCTCACTACTCACTGACGCAGGCGATATTCTCCGTTCGCCCTGAGCGCGGAGCAGTCGAAGAGCGAACGAGCGCCGGCCCGTCGAAGGCGTCCGTCTAGGAGAGTGCATGGCAGCAATCGACCGCGCCTCGAAGATTCTTGTCATCGGTGGTACCGGCGTCATCGGCCACTTCGTGACGCGCCAATTGGTGGAGGAGGGCCATCGCCCCGTCGCGCTCACCGTCACGGGCCGCATGGACCTCATCGCCGACGTGGCCGACCGCTGTGAAGTCGTGATCGGCGACATCATGGACGCCCAGGGGCTGGAGGAGCTCATGGGCGACCGCGGTATCACGCACGTCGTGCATCTGGGCGCCTTCCTCAAGCCGGAGCAGGACCCGGTGCGGGCGATACAGGTTTGCGTGGAGGGCATGGCCAACGTGCTCAACGCCGCCAAGCTCAACGGCGTCAAGCGCATCGTCCACACCAGCACCAAGGGCGTCTACGGCCCCGTCAAGGGCGAGTTTGCGCACCCCACTTATGAGCCGCTGACCGAAGACATGCCGGAGAAGCCCGCCAGCGTCTACGGCACGGTGAAGCTGGCCGGCGAGCATCTCGGTCGCATCTACCACGCCCGCCACGGCATCGAGTGGGTGGCCCTCCGCTTCGGCTCCACCATCGGCCCCGCCAAGTCCCAGCGCCACGGCAGCACCAACCCCTACAGCAAGATGATCGAGAACGCCATGCTGGGCGTGCCTGCCAGGATCGAGAAGGGCGGCGACGCCGTCACCGACAGCATCTTCAACGGCGACGCGGCCGACGGCGTGGTGCGAGCCCTCAAGGCCGAGAGGCCCGCCAGCGTGTACAACATCGCCAGCGGCTACGGCTTCACCCTGCGCCAGTTCGCCGACGCGGTGCGACAGGTCTACCCGAACGCTGATATTGAGGTCGGCCCGGGCATCCAGTGGCTGCACCCGGATACCACCGGCCACTGCGTGCTCGACATCGCCCGTGCCCGCCGCGACCTTGGCTACGAGCCGCGCCACGACGCCGTCGGCATTGTGCGCGCCTATGTGGCGACGATGGAACGGTTGGGGCTGGAGTCCGTCGCGACGTAGCTCTCCTCTTCGCTGCCTGGTCACGCCGATATGTCGACGGCCTCCGTCCAGGTACCTGGCTGAGGGATTGGCTCGTTGTTTCCTCTCAGGCTCTCGAGATGAAAGACAATGGCCTCACGAATGAGCTTTTCAGTCTCTTCGCGAGTGCCGCCGGCGGCAACACACCCGGGAAGGTCTGGCACATAAGCGGACCAGCCAGAGGAGGTCTGCTCGTAGACCACCATATACCTCATTCGCTCTCCGCCCCTTTCAAGGCTGCTTGCTTCATTATGCTGTTCCAAGTGCCTGCTGCCAAATCACGGCCTTCGTTCCCCGCAATCGTAACCGTGCCCGGCTTGGAAGGATGCCTGTACTGCCGATGACTACCGCGAACGCGTACCAGCCGCCACCCATCTTGCTCGACGAGACGTATGGCATCCCGGACCTTGGGCATGTAGAGCGCGCTCCGAGGGGTGGCTAGGAGTCCACGCTGTCGAGGTGGGTTTGCGAATAGTAACACTCTTTCTCGATCACTTGATGATGCCCCCGGCGGCCTCGGCATTGGCTGATCCCGCGTGGGTTTTGCCTGTCGTGCGCCTCCCTAGCCGCCGTCGTACACTACGGCCCTGCGCCGTGGTCTAGTCAGAGGCCACGCGTGAGGAGAACGACCATGACGGAGTATGGCTTCTGGCGGATGTCCGCGACTGAGCTGCTGAAGGGCTACGCGGAGCGGAAGTTTTCGCCCGTGGAAGTCACGCGCGAGGTCTTCGAGCGCATCGACCGCCTGAATCCCAAGCTCAGCTCCTTCTTGGCACTCAACACAGACGACGCCATGCAGGCGGCGCAGACGGCCGAGAACGTCTGGATGTCCTCGGGCGAAAAGCCCTTGCTCTGCGGCGTGCCCGTTTCGGTCAAGGACAGTATCGAGGTCGGCGGCATGCCGACCACCTACGGCTCCAAGGCTTTCGTCGACAACCGCCAGCCGGACGGCGAGATCGCCCGCCGCTTGCGCAGGGCAGGGGCCGTCGTCACCGGCAAGACCAACCTGCCGGAGTTCGCCCTTCACGGCGCCGTGGATAACCTCATCAGCCCACCGGGCCGCAATCCCTGGGACTTGGAGCACACGTGCGGCGGCTCCAGCGGCGGTGCCGGCAACTCCGTGGCTAGCGGCATGGGGCCGATTGGCATTGGTACCGACTCCGGCGGCTCCATCCGAATGCCGGCCGCTCTCAACGGTATCTTCGGCATCAAGCCCACCTACCAGCGCATTCCGGCCGTCCAGACCTGGCGCGCCGCGCCCGGCCGCTCCCATAACGGCCCGCTGACTCGCACTGTCCGCGACAGCGCCCTGCTCCTCCAAGCCATCGCCGGCTACGACCCGCGCGACGCCGAGTCCAACCTGCCGCCCGTGGACGACTACTTTGCCTTCGCCAAGGGCGACATCCGTGGCCTGCGGGTGGCCGTGAGCCATGACTTCGGCAAGGGCTATCCCATGGACAAGGAGGCGCTGGCCTTCGTGAAAGAGGCGGCGGACCTTGTGGCCAACCTGGGCTGCCAGATTGTGGAGGCCGACCCGCCGACCATGGACGAGCCGGAGGAGCTGGAGCCGGGAGTGTGGGCCTACTCTGGCGACCACTACGCCGCCGCCGAGGCGATGATTCCAAACTTCTTGGAGAAGCACCTGGAAGACCTCAGTCCCGTGGCGCGGCCGATCTACGAGGCCGGTCCGAAAGCCAAGGCCTGGCAGGCCCGGCGCATCGTCCGCCGCAACCGTGCCTATGGACAGCAGGTGCAGGAGTGGTTCCGCAGCTACGATTTCCTGCTCTGTCCCTGCATGGGCCCTGCGGAGCGGATCGCTGACATCAAGGTCCGTGAGCGCGGCAAGCCGCCCACCAGCTTCAACGTCCCCTTCAACCACTCCTACAACCCCGCGGCCTCCGTGCCCATCGGCTTCCACTCCAGCGGTCTGCCTTTGGCCGTCCAGATCGTCGGCCGTCTCTACGACGACGTTGGCGTCCTGCGCATGTCCGCCGCCATCGAGGCCGCGCGCCCTTGGGGTCACCGCTGGCCGGCGATTGCGGAAGAGGGGTAGGCTACATCTCGAACGGTTCACAAGGTGTTTCGAAATAGTCATATCGGGAGGTCATGATGCGCGATTTCGAGGACCACTGCTGGAAAGACGTCGTCGGCGCGGAGGACATGGAGCTCTATAGCCCCTATCGCCGGGAGACGTTCCTAGGTAAGCGGCCGGCCCTGCTGGCCATCGACCTGTATAACCAGGTCTACGCGGGCGGGCCGCGCCCCGTTTACGAGGTGGCCAAGGAGTTTCCCGGCTCCTGCGGCGAGAACGCTTGGAACGCCGTCGAGCCCACCAAGCAGCTCTTCGCCATGGTGCGGGCGCGCGGCTTTCCCGTCATCTACACAACCGGCGAGGACCGGCCAGAGGCACGCCCCAAGGTCGTCAAGGCCACGAACCGCCGGAACGGCCCGGTGGGCGAAAAACCCCTGGAGATATTTCACGAGTTCAAGCCCCAGCCGGAGGACCTCGTCATCTACAAGCAGCGGGCCAGCGGCTTTTTCGGCACGCCCCTCATCGCTCACCTGACGCAGGCCAATGTGGATACGGTCATCGTCTGCGGCGAAAGCACCAGCGGCTGCGTCCGGGCGTCGGCGGTGGATGCCTATTCGAACGGCTTCCACGTGGTTCTGGTCGAGGAATGTGTTTTCGACCGAAGCATGCTGACCCACAAGCTCAACCTATTCGACCTCCATCACAAATATGCCGACGTGATGCACCTGGACGAGGTGGCCGAGCACTTAGAGGCATTTCCCGAGGCATAGGATGTGCCCAACGCCAAGCTTGTTGGCCATCCGCCCATGGCTCGCCTACGCCGGATGGTCGCACAGCACTCAGGGGCGCTTGGCATGTCCGGTGCTGCGGCCACCATTGACCTCAAGAAAGGAATGATCATGCTGGACGAACAGAAGCTTGCGAGTGGCATGACCATCTGGACGGCCAAGCCCGAGTCCGCAGGTCCGCACCCCGCTATGATTGTCATGCACGAGCGCTATGGCCCCGTGCAGCATCCGAAGGACCTGGTCCAGCGGTTCGCGGACGAGGGCTTCGTGGCCGTGCTGCCGGACATGTTTCATCGCTATGAGGGCGACCGTGGCGCAATCGAGCGTGGCGAGGCCCGTTGCGAGCTGAACGACACGACCTCCCTGGCGGACTTGGATGAGGCCATGGCCTGGCTGAAGCACCAAAGCTACGTTATCGACGACCAGATCGGCATCATGGGCATCTGCCAAACGGGGCGGGAGCCACTGCTGTATGCTGCGCACCGCCAGGACGCTGGTGCCATCGTCATTCTGAACGGCGGTGTGTACCCGCGCGAGTTCGTCCCGACGCCGGACCACCCGGCGTCCGTATCCGAGTGGTTCCCCAAGCTCTCCTGTCCGGTGCTGGGGCTCTTCGGGGAGCTGGACAGCCTCATCCCCCTGGACAACATCGCCCGGTTCCGGTCGGAAATGGAGCAGGCCCGCAAGAGCTATCAGGTCAGGATATTCCGGGACGCGCCGCACGGGTGGCTCAACGACACCATTCCCTCGCGGTATCGCCCCCAGCAGGCCACGGAAGCCTGGGCGACCTTGATTGGATTTCTGAGGAGCACCCTTGGCGGCGACTGGGACCGGTCCCGCGTCATCTGGCGGTTCGAGAGCGACACCTCGCCCGACTACGACTTTTCCAAGAACCCTCGGCCATGATTCGGACTGTGCCAGCCCGCATCATGCTTGACCCCATCCCCATCCACACACAGCGAGGTGCTCCATGAAGACCGCCGTCATCATCCTGGACATGGCCAAGGGCTACGGCTGGAAACCCGGCAGCTACGGCTACGAGATGGTCGCCAAGGTCCGCCAGCTCAAAGACGCTGCGTACCGCAAGGGCGTGCAGATCATCCACGTGAACAGCATGCGGCGGAGGTCCGACAACCTGGGCAATCCGCTGATGTTGGAGGGCACGGAAGCGTTGGAGGTGATTCCCGAGCTTCAGCCTATCGATCGGGACATCCTCATCTACAAGCGTTACCTGAGCGGCTTTTCCTACAACGACCTCGACTACATCCTCCGCAACCTCGGTGTCGACACCGTCCTCATCGCCGGCGCCTCCACCGATAACACGGTCCTGTGGACCGCCGCCGACGCCTTCCAGCGCCGGTATGCTGTGGCGGTGGTGGAAGACTGCACTATGGTGCACCGTGAGGAGGAGCCGCCCGAGGTGAAGGAATACGCGCTGCGCATCGTGCGGAACGTCCTGCACAGCGACGTGCTGCCTCTGGCAGATGCAGTGCCCAAGTACATCGAGCCCTCGTCCGCGACAAGAGTGGGCTAAGGCTCTGCCCACTGAGTGGCCTGGCGTTGGTCTGGTTCTCCGGTGCCCTCCGCCTGCCGCTGCTATACTCCCTGCGACTCCTCGGTTGCTGGAGACGTTGCCATGGCCCAGCCTTATGAGCTAACCCTGACCGAAGCCGCCGCCGCCATCCGCGAGCACCGGCTCTCGCCTGTGGAGCTAACGCAGTCGCTCCTAGACCGCATCGCCCGCCTGGAGCCACGGCTGAGCGCCTGGGCAACGCTCGTCCCTGAGCAGGCGCTGGAGGCCGCGCGGAAGGCGGAGGCTGCCCATGGTGGCGGACTGCTTCACGGCGTGCCCTTCGGCGCCAAGGACATCTTCGACACGGCCGGAATCAGGACCGCCGCGGGCTCCAAAGTCTGGGCGGAACGCGTTCCGGACGCGGACGCGGCCCCCATTGCCATCGCCAAGCGGGCAGGGGGCATTCTGCTGGGCAAGACCCACACCACGGAGTTCGCCGACGGCGATCCGGCCCCCAGCCACAACCCCTGGAATCATGAGCACACTGCCGGCGGGTCCAGCACCGGGTCCGGCGTAGCCGTCGCCGCTCGCATGGCCCCCTGGGCCTTTGGCTCCCAGACCGTTGGTTCCACCCTGCGTCCCGCCGCGTACAACGGCATTGTCGGCTTGAAGCCCACATTTGGGCGCATCAGCCGTCTTGGCGTCATCCCCATGGCCACTTCCTTCGATCACGTGGGCGTGCTCTGCCGCTCCGTGGAGGACGCCGCTCTTCTCTTGAGCGTTCTGGCCGGACATGACTCTGACGACCCCTATAGCGCCGATGCCCCCGTGGACGATTACCTCTCGGGCCTGGATGCACCCGAGCCGCCGCGCTTCGGCCTCGTCCGTGGCTGGTTTTTCGAGGAGGCGGACGCCGAGACACGCCTGAAGATGGAGGAGCTGGCGCAAAGGCTCGCCCAGGCTGGGGCGCGTGTGGAGGAGGTTGACCCCGGCATCGATTTTGCCCGCGCCTTCGCCAACCACCGGGTCATGCAGGAGTCGGAGATGGCCGTTTGGCACGAGCCGCTCTACGTGCGCAACAAGCAGCTCTACGGCCCCAAGATCAGCGTTTATCTGGAGAATGGCTTCAAGCACACGGCAAGGGAATACGTGGAGGCGCTGGAATACCGCCGCACGGCGCAACTCCTGGCCGAGGCCGCCATGCGTGATGTGGATGTCCTTCTCATGCCCACCGCCTCCGGCCCCGCACCCAAAGACCTTACCCAGACTGGAGACACTCGCTTCCAAAGCCCGTGGACCTACACCGGTTTCCCGAGCATCAGCATTCCAGCCGGGCTTGCAAGCAACGGCTTGCCCCTCGGCGCGCAGATGGCCGCGCCTCCGTTCCAAGAGGCCCGCCTGCTGCGCGCTGCCCGCTGGGCGGAACAAGCCCTGGACGTACACCTGGTGCCGCCGCTGGACTAGCGTCCCGTCTGAAGACTCTCGTCCGTCGCCCGAATGCACTACACGGCCCTAGGCGTACTAGCTGTCGATACGGGTGCTTGGCACTCACCAAAGATGCCGTAGCCCTTCGCCGCCGGCAGCCCTTGCAATGAGGGTATGGAACGTGGAGGTGTGCTATGGCAGGCGAAGAGACCAAGGGGAAGGCAGAGCAAGCCAAGGGAAAGGTAAAGGAGACCGCCGGGGATGTGACCGGCGACGAGGAGCTTCAGGCAAAGGGCCAGGCCGAGCAGGCGAAGGGCAAGGGCCAGGAAGCCGTAGGGAAGGCGAAGGAGGCTGCGGAGGAAGCAAAGGAGAAGATGCACGAAGGCCGCGAGCACGCGGCTTAGGAGATTGGCGGGGCGGCGCGGCCGCATATGTCTGCGCCGCGCCGTCGCAGAGCGTAGCAATCTAGCGGTATGCGGCAAGGGCTGGCTCTCGAACTTCCCTTGCCGCCAATGCCTGGCCGCCTTGGTCCGCTGCCGCGCCGCCCATGGCCGCACGGACGAGCCTGATCTCGCCATAGGAATAGTCGTCGCCAAGCGCTTCCTTCACCGGCTTGAGGGCGGAAGTCCCCCATTCTTGCAACGCCCCAAGGATGGCGCGCCGCTTGTCCTCGCTCAGGAGGCGTCCGAGGTCCACCGGCTCGCCGGACTCCATCGCTTCCGCCAGGTGTCCCTCGACCGTCGTCAGCGCCAGCCCTCGCTCCTCGGCGATCGCGGATAGTGCCATGCCTTGCCGGAACATAAGCAGCGACTGGGCAACGCTGCTACCGGACTGAACAGGCGGCTTGTGCATCATGCTGGCTGGTGTCCGTCGTTCCTTCCACTTGGGCAGTGTCACACGCCGGCCCCGGAATAATACCTCCTCACCCAGCGCGGTGACCCGCACGGCGTTTCCGCGCTCCGGGTCCAGCCGCATATATCCCGAATCGAGCAGCCGCTCCGCGAGGTAGCGCCATTCCTGCCGCGAGCGCTCCCTGCCGATGCCATAGGTGGAGAGCTTTTCATGCCCTCTTTCC
>JBJKQC010000355.1:0-7800 GCA_046705745.1 Dehalococcoidia bacterium | reverse complement strand
CGTTTCGCAGGGCGATCCGCACCTGATTGCGCCACATGGGCAGGTCTTCTCGCCGAGGAATGCCGGGCACGTCACAGTCCACACTGGCCAGCGCCTGCTCCACCACCGGCTCGCCGCCCTTCACGTGACGCCGCACGATTTCCGGGACATGTTCAGGCGTCACATTGCCGTACAGGACACGCGGGCCATTGGGCGTCTGCACATCTACCAGGGGCTCTGCATAGCACAGGCCGGTGGTCCCTACCTCGGAGATAGTCGCGTCGAGACCGGCTTGCGCAATCTCCCGGCGGAGCGCGTCGAGGATTTCTTGGGCACCTGCGGCCATGCCCATAAGGCCGGTGCCAACCCGCACCCATGGCTTGGAGCTTAGCTCCGTCCACCCGGCGGCAGCATGCTGCGAAAGAGCCTGATAAGCCTCCGTCATGCCGGCCGGTCTCCTCGGCTTTCTGGTCCTGGCGCACGGAAGCTCCCCGGCTTCCCAGGGCTTCCTCGGCGGCCATCCATGGCCGGCAATGCTTCATCGGAAGCCGCTTTCGGGCCCGTCGCACGGAGCTGGTCCACGCGTTTTGCCGCCTTGTCCAAGGTCATATGACCCGCCAAGTGGTGGTCGAAACTCATGGCCGGGCCGTGCGGGCAGACGCCCAGGCAGGGGTTCATCTTCAGGGTAATCGCACCATCGGCGCTTTCGCCCTCGCGGTCCAGCCCAAGGTTTGCCAGCAGACCTTGGAAAATGGCCTGCGCGCCCAGCACGTGACAAGGGGGGCCCCAGCACACTTCCACGATGTGGCGCGCTGGTGGGGTAAAGCGAAAGTTGGGATAAAAAGAGGCCACACCCCAGACCGTGTTAACGGAGGTGCCCGTCAACAGAGCCACCTCCTCGATTGCCTCCTCGGGAAGGTAGCCAAGCTCGTCCTGGGCTGTGAGCAGCGAGGACAGGACGGTTACGGTCTTGAAGGGCTGGTTGGCGATGGCCTCGCGGACCCGCTCGCGCAGGCCGGCCGGTTTGGTCGTCATCACCGCCTCGGGGACTTCGTGAATTTCCGAACGAATAGCCGCAAAGGCATATTAGCACGTGCGCATGAGCGGCTACAAGGAGAAAGGGAGAGCAGCGGAAGAGGTGGAGCGCCTATGCCGTTCAAAGAGGAAGAATTTACTGTCGCACCACCTTGACGCTGCGCACGCCGTCAATGGCCTTCATCTGAGCAAGGACTTTATCCGTGATCGGGTCGTCGAAGCCAACAACCATCGTAGCCTGGCCGCGGGGCGCGGCACGTCCCACTTCCATGAAGCTGATGTTCAGGTCCGCATCCCCCGCAATGCTGCCAACGCGCCCGATCATGCCGGGGCGGTCCGTGTGCGACGTGAACAGCATGTAGGGCGCGTTGGGCTCCATGTCCAAGCGGAAGTCGTTGATCAGCATGAGGTGGACCTTTCCGTTCACCGATGTGCCAGCGAGGTAGACAGGGCCTTGGTCCGTCTTGACCTCGACGCCAACCAAATTGGCGTACTGCTCGCCGCCCTCGGGGTCCTTCGCCTCTATGACATGGATGCCGCGCTCCTTTGCGAGCATGGGCGCATTGACCAGATTGACGCGGATGTCCGACGCGGCGCTGAGCACGCCCACCAAAGCAGCCGAGCTGAGGATGCTCGTGTTGTATTGGGCAATCTCACCGGAGACTCGCAGCGTGATGGACTCCAGTTGCCCGTCGGCGAGCTGAATAGCCAGCCGTCCCATGGTGGTGGCCACGGGAATATACGAGGCCAATACGCGTCGCACTTCCGCCGGAAGAAAGGGCACGTTGAGCGTGTAGGGGGCCGGCTCGCCGCGGAGGATGGCCAGCACCTGCTCCACCACCTCCACAGCGACCTCCACCTGCGCTTCCTGAGTCGATGCGCCCAAGTGTGGCGTGAGCACGACCTTGGGGTTCTGGAGTAACGGCAGGTCCTTGGGAGCAGGCTCGGTGGAGAAAACGTCGAGCCCGGCGCCAGCAACCAGGCCGCTCGTCAGCGCCTCGTTCAAGCACGCCTCATCCACTAGCCCACCGCGCGCTGCATTGATGATTCGCACGCCCTTCTTGAGCTTCTTGAACTCTGGCTCGCCGATAAGGCTCTTGGTCCCGGCGGTGAGCGGCGTGTGGATGGTAATGAAGTCCGACTCTGTCAGTAGCCGGTCCATGTCCACCATCTCCACACCCAGGTTGCGGGCAAGCTCCTGCGAGACATACGGGTCATGGGCGATAACGCTCATTTGGAAGGCCTTGGCCCGACGCGCCACCTCCGACCCCACTTTGCCCAAGCCAATGACGCCCAGCGTCTTGTTGCGGATCTCGACGCCCATGAACTTGCCCCGCGTCCATTCCCCGCGGCGCATGGATGCGTCCGCCTGCGGAACGTTGCGGGCCACGGACAACATCAAGGCCATGGCATGCTCCGCCGCGGCAATCGTGTTGCCTGTGGGTGCATTGACCACCGCCACTCCATGCTGGGTGGCGGCATCGATGTCTATGTTGTCCACGCCCACACCGGCACGGCCCACGGCCTGCAAGCGGACGGCCTTGGCCAAGACCGAGGCCGTCACCTTGGTCTCGCTGCGAACCACCAGGGCGTCATAGTCCCCGATGACCGACTCCAACTCCTCCGGCTTCATGCCGGTCTTGACGTCCACTTCGTGGCCTGCGGCCTTTAGCCGCTCGACACCGGCTGTGTCTACCGGGTCAGATACCAAGATATGGGCCATGGTGCCTCTCCGTTCCGGTTACTATAGTGGGCCGGTCATTGTGATGGCGGACCAGGTTGCCCCAGCCCGCCATCTATACACTCCTGCTGAACCCGCTGCTCGCGCCCAGCCAATTCAAACGTCAACCACTGTCGCTAGGTACCCCGAGAGATTTCTCCCCGGCTTGCCGGGGTCGAAATGACATATCCAGACGCTGCTCTCGACGCCATGATACGCACCATGACATGGAGAGGTACTAGCGCGCGCCCGCCGGCACGTAACCCAACTTCGGCAGTGCGTCCTTGAGCGCGGCGAAGACGTCGTCCAAGTCCTCTTTGGTCACATGCCCCATATGCCCGATGCGGAACACTCGCCCGGTCAAGATCCCGCGGCCCTCTGCCGCGATGACGTCGTACTTGTCCCGCAGCATGCTGAGCAGCGCCTCGTCGGTGATGCCCTCCGGCACATATGCCGCAGTCACCGTGTTGGAGGCGTGCTTCTCGTCCTTGGCGACCAGCTTCAAACCGAGCTTCGTCAAGCCGTCTCGCGTGTACTTGGCCATCTCCTCGTGGAAGGCGTACACCGCTTGCATGTCGCCCTTGGCCAGCATCTTCTGGAGCGCATAGTCCAAGCCGTACATGAGCGAAATGGCCGGAGTCCATGGGGTTTGGCCCTTGTCCAGGCTCTTTTTGGCTTCCATGATGTCGAAGTAGAACTTTGGCATCTTGGAATTGGCGTAGGCGTCCCAAGCCCGCTTGCTGAAGCTAATCATCGCGAGACCCGGAGGGCACATCCAGCCCTTTTGAGAGCCCGCGACCACCACGTCGAGGTCCCATTCGTCCACGGGGAGCTTGATAGAGCCCAAGGACGAGATGGCGTCCACCAGAATCAGCTTGTTGAAGTCCTTCTTTACGATGTGGGCGATCGTTTCGAGGTCGTTCGTAATGCCGGTGGACGTCTCATTATGGGTAACGAGGACGGCAGTGATGGCGGGGTCGTCCTTCAGCGCCTGGCGGATTTGCTCAGGGTCCGCTGCCTCGCCGTCCGGGAACTTCAACTGGTTGACGCTGGCGCCGTACGTGGACGCGATTTTGGAAAAGCGATCCCCGAAGTTGCCAACGGTGACGGCTAGCACGCGCTCGCCAGGAGACAGGGTGTTCACCACCGCGGTCTCCATCGCCCCGGTACCGGAGGAGGTCAATACAAACACATCATTCTGGGTCTGGAAAGCCCGCTTGAGGTTCGCCGTGATTCGCTTCAACATGTCCGCGAATTGGACTCCGCGGTGGTCGATCATCGGCTTGCTCATCGCCTGCACGACGTCGTCCGGGACTGGCGTCGGGCCGGGAAGGCGCAAATTCGCCATCAGTTCCTCCTGGTATTTTGACTAGGCGCAAAGGGGGCGCTCGGCTTGTAGGGTCCGTGGCTTGCGGACACAGTGAAGTATACTTCATGGCCCCGTCCGTTCAACCGACGCCTGGGCCGGAATGTGCGTCAATTCACAAACGAGTGGAAGAAGGGCCCACCCTATGCGAAGTGCAGCGGATGGGGATGGTGCCTTGCCCCGTCGGTGTTGTCGAAGCCTCTCGTCAGCGTGGGGCGTGGGATCGCAGACTTGGCCTCTCCAACACAAATCGAGGGAGAAATCCCTCGGGCTGCGATTCCCCTTCTTTGGTCGCGCTCCGACCGTCCCTTGATGGCGTTTGGTCGAGTGAAGGCAAGGGCTCGAGGAGCCAGCGCATGTGTGGGCCTTAGGGAAAGCATTCGAGGCATTGCCTTGGAGAGACTTTGCCTGTGGCGCCGGAAGGACCGGAGGGGCTGGTGGTTTTGGCGATGACACCCCAAGAGATGGACCAGCAGTTCAAGCGTTTGTCGGAGGAGAAAGCGAAGAAGCACGAGTAATTGCCTATGCTCAGACCGTTCGAGAGCCCCTTCGAGAACCTCAGGGCGAACGGTCTGAGCATAGGCCCTAAGCGCCCGTATAGCTTCTTCTCACCCTCTCACCTTTTCACTTCTTACCCTCTACCGCACTGTCGTGAACTCCAAGGCCTCGGCGCCGACCTCCACACCGACTCCTGTGGCCACCGCGGCCCTGGCCACGGCATATGCCACGCGACGGTGCACGCTCAGGTCCAGCGGGCTAGGCGATAGCTGGTCGGGGCCGCAGGCGCTTGCCAGGGCCTCGGCCGCGGCGATCAGCATGTCCCGATTGATCTCCGTCGCCAGACTGCTCAGCGCGCCCCGCCAGATGCCGGGATAGCCCAGGACGTTGTTCACGGAGCGCCCATCCGCCGCCACCGCCGCACCCGCGTCCAGGGCATCGTTTACGTCTATCTCCGGGTCTGGGTTGGACAAAGCGAGCACGATCTGGCCCTTCCTCACCATGTGCGGCTTGATCAGCCCTTTCGCACCCGTGGTCGCGATGACGATATCCGCGACGCGCATGATCTCTTCCATGGTCGATGGCGTCCCGCCGAAGCCCTTGTGCCGCTCCAGGCAATCCCCGTTCAGGTCGGCGCCCAGCACGGACCTTCCCGTGTGGTGCATCAGCAGCTTGGCGACAGCCTGGCCGGCCGCTCCCAGCCCGATCTGGCCGATGGTCTGGTGCTCCAGGTTCCGTCCCACCATGCGGCTGGCGTTCATCACGGCTGAGAGCACGACCGCGGCCGTGCCGTCCTGGTCATCCTGCATGACCGGTATCTTCAGCGATGCCCGCAGCCGGTCCACGATCTCAAAGCACCTTGGCGACGCGATGTCCTCCAGGTGGATGCCACCGAAGGTAGGTGCAATGCCGACGACGGTCTCCACGAACTGGTCCACCGTGGACGCGTTCACCAGAATGGGCACGCCGCTGAGGCCGGCGAACTGGTTGAGGAGGGCCGCCTTGCCCTCCATCACAGGCATCGCCGGCGCCAGGCCGATGTTCCCCAAGCCCAGCACCGCGGAGCCATCGGTTACGATGGCCACCATGTTGTGGATGGCGGTGTAGAGCCGCTTGCGCTCCGGCCGCTCCGCAATTTGCCGACAGACATCGGCCACGCCGGGCGTGTAGACCTTGCGCAGCATAGCAATACTGTCCACCGGGTGCTTGCTCACCATCTCGATCTTGCCCCCGCAGTGAAGAGACAGTACCTCGTCCCTGGTCTCTAGGACCTCCACGCCGTTCAGCTTCTCGATGGCGCGCAGGACTTGCGCCAGGTGCTGCTCGTCATTGACGAGCACGTCGATGTCGCGCACGACGTGGTTCTGGCTGATGTTCACCGTCTCGATGTTGCCGATGTTCGCGTTTGCGTTGCCTATTGCGGTGGCGAGGGCGCCCATAACGCCGGGGACGTTGGCGTTGCGGACCTGGACAGTACGTATGAGGCCGTAATTAGCGGGTGCCATGGACAAATCATCCTGGAAGAAAAGACGTGGTACTCGTATGTTACGGCTTGGAGCAAGGGTATTGACCATGGTGCGCTACAATCTCCTGGCTAGTCTGGCCATCCCGCCTACTTCACCATAGCGAGGAAGCGCACATGCAGATAGCGACTTTGGACGGCTTAGACATAGCCTATAGGGAAGTAGGGACCGGTTTTCCGCTGGTGTTCTGCCATGAGTTCGCCGGCAGCATGGAGAGCTGGGACCCGCAGGTGGGCTACTTCTCCCGCCGCTACCGGACCATCGTGTACAACGCCCGTGGCTATCCGCCCTCCACTGTCCCGGAAAGCCCCGACGATTACGTCCAGGCCAAGCAGGAAGAGACGCTGTATTTGCTGCTGCGACACCTGGGCATAGACCAGGCCTTCATCTGCGGCCTCTCCATGGGCTCGCACACGACCCTCGGCTTTGCCATCGCCCACCCGGAAATGTGCAAGGGCATCGTCGCCGCGGGCGCGGGCACGGGCAGCGCCGACCCCGCGCTTTTCAAGCGAGACTCGGAGGCGCGCGCGGCAAAGCTGCTGGAGCAAGGCACCGCAGGGCTAGACGACTACCTGACCTCGTCCACGCGCGCCCGGTTCAAGCAGAAGGACCTCCAAGGCTGGGAGCTCTTCGCCAGGCTGTTCCGAGGGCATTCAGCCAAGGGCTCGGCCAACACGCTCCTCGGCTTCCAGGCCCGCCGCCCTACCCTCTACTCCCGCGAGGCCGAGTTGGCCAAGCTGCAAGTGCCTACGCTCATCGTCACCGGCGACGAGGACGATCCGTGCCTGGAGCCCTCGCTGTTCCTCAAGCCCACCATCCCCCGCTCCGGCCTCGTCGTCCTGCCGCAGACGGGCCACGCCTGCAACCTGGAGGAGCCCGCGCTCTTCAACCAGGCCGTCGCCGAGTTCCTGGCCATGGTGGAAGCGGGCAAGTGGCTGGAGCGCCCGCGCGGCAGCGGCGACGCCTGGGGCATGCCGGGGGCGAAACGCTAGAGCGGTTATGCTACCCCTGCACGGGATACGAGGGACTGGCCCTGTGTTGCTGGGCCTCTCCCGTGGCCCGCTTCAAGGTGTGGGCGTGGCGGCACTCCCCAAGAGCTGTGTGATCGCAGTCCAGAGCTTTCCTTCTATATCAGCAAGCCCCGAAAAGGTCCCTATCCTCACCGCTCCGTAACCCGCACATTCTCCCGACGGATGTGTCTCAACGAGCGTCCACGTCCCCTCAGGAGCATGGAAGACCAGCCGCATACTCCCCCGAGGGGCAGGGTCGGGGAATGCAGCTGGGCAGAATCGAATCCCGCCCAACTGCACGGGGATTTCGTTGACGAACTTCACCAGTATTTGTATATCGCCTGGACTGGTCACCGTCATCGAGGTCGGTGCGGCTGTGGCGTTGCCTCCCGGCTGATAGGTGACATCGACGCTGTTCACATCCGACGGCAGGTAGGTGTCGGCAGGGCGGGCTATCAGCGTCAGGTGACTGACCACCAGGTCCAGCACAACCGACGCCCCGGAGCCCTGCGCGGGCTCGTAGGCCTTCACCTCGATACTTGTATAGGGATCGTCAGGGGAAGCGAAGGTACGCGACGACATAAACCACCCCTTAGGGATGTTCGAGCGGTCCATACCCCTCCATTGGTAGCCCATCGCCGTGAGCTTCGCTTGGTACCAGTCCAGGAC